>JBBRFR010000220.1:0-6960 GCA_038241485.1 Burkholderiales bacterium | reverse complement strand
CGGCAGGGCGAGGCCGACGTTGGTGAGGATCGGCACCATCGCGTTGCGAAGCACGTGGCGAAACAGCACCGTCTTCTCGGTCATGCCCTTGGCGCGCGCGGTGCGCACGTAGTCGTGGCCGAGCTCGTCGAGGAAGAAGGTGCGGTAGAGGCGCGTCTGCGGCGCCAGGCCCACCATCAGCGCCAGCATCACCGGCAGCGGTACGTAGGTGATCAGGTTGGTGACGACGCTGTCGCTCCAGCCCTGCACCGGAAACCAGCCGAGCTGGAAGCCGAACACGTACTGGCCGATGATGATGTAGACCAGGAACGAGATCGACAGCGCCACGGTGGTGATCACCATCAACGTGCGGTCGACCAGCGAGCCGCGGCGGTAGGCCACCCACATGGCGATCGGCAGCGCGATCAGCGTGTCCAAGATCAAGATGGGCAGCATCACCGTCAGCGTGGCGGGCAAGCGGGTGGCAAAGATGTTGCTCACCGCTTCATTGGTGGCCCAGCTGCGGCCCCAGTCGAAGGTGACCACGCTCTGCAGGTAAATCCACAGCTGCACGTACCAGGGTTTGTTCAGGCCGAGCTGCTCGCGGATGGCGTCGATCTGCGCCGCGCTGGCGTTCAGGCCGCCAAGGATTTCGGCCGGGTCGCCACCGACCCACTTGAACAAAAGGAACACCAGCAGCAAGACCCCGAGCAGTGTGGGGATCATTTGCAGCAGGCGCCGGATCACATAGGCAGCCATGGGTTTTGCATCTCGGGTGGAGCGTTGAACAAAGGGGGTTGCCTGCCCGGGTGGGGCGGGGTACCGGGCGCCGCTTGGGTTTGCGGCAGGCGCGAGTCTAAGCGGCGCCCAAATGCCCTCCGACCCACGTTTGCCCGGGGGCGGCGCACGCAACTTGCATGCCGAAGCGCCCTAAACTTTGGCGACATCCCACAAGGAGCAGTAAGTGACCAAACGGAGTGGCCTGATCGCGGCCCTGATGACGATGCTGGCGTTTGCGGCGCCAGCCAGCCTGGCGCAAGAGGCCGCAGGCCCCAAGGTGCTGCACTACTCGTTTCGCATTGCCGAGACCGGCTTCGACCCGGCTCAGATCTCTGACCTGTACTCGCGCACGATTGCGGCCAACATTTTTGATGCGCCGCTGCAGTACGAATTTTTGGCGCGGCCTTACCGCTACCGCGTCAACACGCTGGCCGAAATGCCCGAGGTCAGCGCCGACTTCAAGACCTTCACCTTCCGCGTCAAACCCGGCATCTACTTTGCCGACGACCCGGCCTTCGGGGGCAAAAAGCGCGAGCTGGTGGCACAAGATTACGTGTACTCGTGGAAGCGCCACTACGACCCGCGCTGGAAGAGCCCCAACCTTTACATCCTCGCCAACGCGAAGATCGTCGGCTTGTCGGAGCTGCGTGCCGAACTGATGGCCGCCAAGAAGCCGTTTGACTACGGGCGCGAAGTCGAAGGCCTCAGGGCGCTCGACAAATACACCTTCCAGCTCAAGACGGTCGAGCCCAACCCGCGCATCTTGCTCGAGCTGACCGATGGCTCGGTGTGGGGTGCGGTGGCTCGCGAGGTGGTCGAGGCGTACGGCGACAAGATCATGGAGCACCCAGTGGGCACCGGGCCGTATCGGCTGACGCAGTGGCGGCGCGCGTCGAAAATCGTGTTGGAGAAGAACCCTAGCTTTCGCGACCAGTTCTACGATGAAGAAGCCCCTGCCGGTGACCCCATCGCGCAGGCGGCGGTGGCCCAACTCAAGGGCCGCAAGCTTCCGATGATCGACCGCATCGAGATCGCCATCGTGGCCGAAAACCAGCCGCGCTGGCTCGCGTTTCTGAACGGTGAGCACGACATCTTGTGGGAGCTGCCCAACGACTTCACCGACATTGCGATGCCCAACAACCAGCTCGCACCCAACCTGAAAAAACGCGACATATCCATGGTGCGTTACCCACGCGCCGACGTGTCGCTGTCGTACTTCAACATCGAAGACCCGGTGGTCGGTGGCTACACACCCGACAAGGTGGCGTTGCGCCGCGCCATCGCGCTGGCGGTGGATGTGGAAAAAGAAATACGCCTGGTGCGCAAGGGCCAGGCGGTGCCCTCGCAAGGCCCCATCGCACCCACCACCTGGGGCTACAACCCGGCGTTCAAGAGCGAGATGAGTGACTACGACCCGGCGCGCGCCAAGGCCTTGCTCGACATGTACGGCTACGTCGACAAAAACGGCGACGGCTGGCGTGACCGGCCCGACGGCAGCCCGTTGGTGCTGGAGTACGCGACACAACCCGACCAGGCCTCGCGCCAGCTGATCGAGCTGTGGAAGAAAAACATGGACGCCATCAACCTGCGCATCGTCTTCAAGACTGCCAACTGGCCCGACAACCTCAAACAAGCCACGGCTGGCAAGCTGATGATGTGGGGCCTGGGCTGGAGCGCCGGTGCGCCTGATGGAGAGACCTTCCTTGCCTTGGCTGACGGCGCAAGCAAGGGCCAGTCCAACAAGTCGCGTTTCGACTTGCCCGAATACAACAAGCTCTTCATCCGCCAGAAGGCCCTGCCCGACGGCCCCGAACGCCAAGCGGTGATGGACGAAGCCCAGCGCCTGCTGGTGGCCTATGCACCCTTCAAGCTGCACGTGCACCGCATCTTCACCGACCTCGCCCACCCCTGGGTGATCGGCTACCACCGCAACAACTTCGTGCGCGAGTTCTGGAAGTACGTCGACATTGACGTGGAGCGTCAACGCAAGGAAAGCAAGTCGTGATGATGTGGGCTGTGTGCCGCGTGTTGGCGTGTGCTGCGCTGTGGTCGCCCAGCGCACACGCCGCCGAGCCGCTCAAGGTGATTCGTTATGCCTTCCCGATCGCCGAAACCGGCTTCGACCCGGGGCAAGTGAGCGACTATTACTCGCGCGTCTTGACCGCGCACATCTTCGACGCACCGCTCACCTACGACCACCTCGCGCGGCCGTTCAAGCTCAAACCGTCGACCGCGGTGGCCATGCCCGAGATCAGCGACAACTTCACCACCTTCGTCTTTCGCATCAAGCCCGGCATCTACTTTGCCGACGACCCGGCCTTCAAAGGCAAGAAGCGCGAGCTGGTGGCGCAAGACTATGTGTACTCGGTCAAGCGCGTCTACGACCCCAAGCTCAAGGCCCCCGCCCATTCGTACGTGGAAGACGAAGGCATCATCGGCCTGCAGGCCTTGCGCGACGAAGCGCTTAAAACCGGCAAGCCGTTCGACTACGACCGCGAGGTCGAAGGCCTGAAAGCGCTCGACCGCTACACCTTCCGCGTGAAGCTGCGCGAATCGCGCCCGCGGCATCTGTTTGCCATCTGGACGGCGCGCGACGTTTACGCCGGCGCAGTGGCGCGCGAAGTGGTTGAGTTCTACGGCGACAAGATCATGGAGCACCCGGTGGGCACCGGCCCGTTCCGGTTGGTCGACTGGCGGCGCAGCTCGAAGATGGTGTTCGAGCGCAACCCCCACTACCGCGACAACTTCTACGACGCCGAGCCCAACCCCGACGATGCCGAGGGCCAAGCCTGGCTCAAGCGTATCAAGGGCAAACGCCTGCCGATGGTCGACCGGGTCGAGGTGTCCATCATCGAGCAGGCCCAGCCGCGCTGGCTGTCGTTTCTGAACGGCGAGCAAAACGTGCTCGAGCGCCTGCCCAGCGAGTTTGCCGATCAGGCCATCCCCGGCAACAAGCTGGCTCCCCACTTGGCCAAACGCGGCATCCAGCTTTACCGCGTGCCGGCGCCCGACGTGATGCTGACCATCTTCAACATGGAGCATCCGCTGGTCGGCGGCTACACGCCCGAGAAAGTGGCACTGCGCCGCGCCATGGCGCTGGGCACCGACCTCGAACGTGAGATCCGCACTGTGTGGCGCGGCCAGGCGATTCCAGCGCAGTCGATGATGCCGCCCATGACGACGGGCTACCGCGCCGAGCTGCGCACCGAGATGAGCGAGTACAGCCCGGCGCGCGCCAAGGCCTTGCTCGACATGTTTGGCTATGTCGACAAAGACGGCGACGGCTGGCGGGAGCAACCCGACGGCAGCCCGCTGCTGCTGGAGATGTCGACCCAGTCCGACGGCAGCAGCCGCCAGCGCGACGAGCTGTGGAAAAAAGACATGAACGCGCTCGGCCTGCGCGGCACGCTCAAGGTGGGGCAGTGGCCCGAGAACCTGAAGTCGGCTCGCGCCGGCAGCTTCATGCTGTGGCGCGTGGGCTCGCTGGCCGCCTCGCCCGACGGGCAGGGCGCACTGGAGCGCGACTACGGGCCCTCCACCGGCAAGAGCAACTTCGCACGCTTCCAGCACAAGGGCTTTGACACGATCTACGAGAAGATGAAGATGCTGCCCAACGGGCCCGAACGGCAGGCGCTGTTCGACGAGGCCACCAAGATCATCGTGGCCTACGTGCCCTACCGCATCCACGTGCACCGCATCGTCACCGACATGGCATTCCCCGAGGTGCTGGGTTATCGCCGCCCGCTGTTCTGGCAGGACTGGTGGCAGTACGTCGATGTCGCAGCGCAGCCATGACATGCTGGCAAGGTGCGTGGCGGTGGCTGGCCGGCTTGGTGTTGGCCACCACGCTGGCGGGCACCCCCACCGCACAAGCCGCACAAGGCGTAGCGCAGCCCAAGGTGCTGCGCTACGCCTTCCTGATCGCCGAAACCGGCTTTGACCCGGCGCAGATCAGTGACCTGTACTCGGGCATCATCACCACCCACATCTTCGACGCGCCCTACACCTACGACCACCTGGCGCGGCCGTTCAAGATTCGCCCCAACACGGCGGTGGCCTTGCCCGAGGTGTCGGCTGACTTCACCACCTGGACGCTGCGCATCCGCCCCGGCATCTACTTTGCCGACGACCCGGCGTTCAAGGGCCAGCGTCGCGAGCTGGTGGCGCAAGACTATGTGTATTCGATCAAGCGCATCTTCGACCCGGCACTGAAGAGCCCGCGCTACTCGGGCTTCAGCGAAGAGCGCATGGTCGGCATCGAGGCGCTGCGCGACGCGGCGCTGAAGGGCAAGCCGTTCGACTACGACCGTGAGGTCGAAGGCCTGCGTGCACTCGACCGCTACACCCTGCAGTTCAAGCTCGCCCAAGGCCGCCCGCGTTTTCTCTACCGGCTGGCGCAAAACAGCATCGTCGGCGCGGTGGCGCGCGAGGTGATCGAGGCCCACCCCGGCCGCGCGATGGAGCACCCGGTGGGCACCGGGCCATTTCGCCTGAGCAGCTGGCGGCGCAGCTCGGGCATGGTGCTGGAGCGCAACGCAGGCTACCGCGAGCATTTTTATGACGCCGAGCCCAACGCCGACGACACCGAAGGCCAGGCCTTGCTCAAGCGCTTCAAGGGCCAGCGCCTGCCGATGATCGACCGGGTCGAGATCAACATCATCGAAGAAAGCCAGCCGCGCTGGCTGAGTTTCTTGAATTCCGAGGCTGACCTGCTGTTTTCGTCGCCGCTCGAGTTCGCCCACCTGGTGGCGCCACAAGGCCGGCTCGCGCCCAACCTCGCGCGCCGGGGTGTGCAGCGTTACGCCCGGCTGGCGCCCGACCGTTCGTTTTTTTACTTCAACATGGAAGACCCGGTGGTCGGCGGCTACAGCGCCGACAAGGTGGCACTGCGCCGCGCCATCGGCCTGGCCTATGACGTGCGGCACGACATCGAGCGCATTCGCCGTGGTCAGGCGATTCCCGCGCAGTCGCTGGTGGCGCCGCACACTTTCGGCTACGACGCGCGCTTCAAAAGCGAAAACGGTGACCACGACCTTGCCCGTGCCCACGCCTTGCTCGACCTCTACGGGTACGTCGACAAAAACGGCGACGGCTGGCGCGACCTGCCCGACGGCCGCCCCCTCGTCATCGAAATGGCCACCTCGCCCGACAGCCTGTTCCGCCAGTTCGACACCCTGTGGAAGAAGAACCTTGATGCGATCCGCATCAAGGTGTCGTTCAAGACAGCCCAGTGGCCCGAGCAGCTCAAACGCTCACGCGCCGGCCAGTTGATGATGTGGCAGCTCGCACAGTCGGCTGAAACGCCCGACGTGCAAGACGGCTTCGAGATGGTCTACGGCCCGGCGTCGGGTGGGCAGAACCTGGCGCGTTTCAAGCTGAGCGCATTCGACGCGCTCTACCAACGGGTGCAAGGCCTGCCCGATGGCCCCGAGCGCCTGGCCGCCATCGTCGAGGCCAACAAACTGCTCATCGCCTACATGCCGCAAAAGATCACCGTGCACCGGGTGCTCACCGACTTGGCCTATCCCTGGGTAGTGGGCTATCGCCGCCCGGTGTTTGGCAACCGTTTCTGGCACTACATTGACATTGACGAGACCCAGCGCCCCGCGCCGTGACGAGTATGCTCCCCAAGCCCCAAATCATTCGCTACACCCGCTGGCTCGAACGTGAGCGCGGGCTGAAGTTCGACCCCACCACCACCGCTGGCTACGACACGATGTGGCGCTGGTCAGTGAGCGACCTGTCGGACTTCTGGGGCTCGATCTGGGACTACTTCGAGCTGCAATCGCCCATGCCGCACAGCGCGGTGCTGGTCGAAGACAAGATGCCGGGCGCGCAGTGGTTCCCGGGTGCGCAGCTCAACTACGCGCAGCAGGTGTTCCGCCATGCCGATGCGGCGCATGCAGCGGGGCACCCGGCCATCGTGTTTCAGAACGAGCCGATGGACAAGAGCAGGGGCGAGCGCGGTGAGTTGAGCGAAGTGAGCTGGCCTGAGCTGCGCCGCCAAGTGGCCTCGTTGGCCGCGCAGCTCAAGCGCCTGGGCGTGCAGCCGGGCGACCGCGTGGGCGCTTTCATGCCCAACACGCCGCAAACCGCGGTCGCGTTTCTCGCCGTCGCGAGCGTCGGCGCCGTGTGGTCGGTGTGTTCGCCCGACATGGGGCCGGTGGCGGTGCTCGACCGTTTTCGCCAGATCGAACCCAA
>JBBRFR010000219.1:0-6971 GCA_038241485.1 Burkholderiales bacterium | reverse complement strand
GTCGTCGCCAGCCCCTCGCACCACCCGGTGGATCACCTCGCTGGAGAAGCCGCGCCCGGCCAAAAAGCGCATCTGGCGGGCGCGATCGGCGGCGTCGGCCGTGGGCTGGCCGAATTTGCGTGACCAGACCTCGCGGGCCCGGGTGAGCTCGCTGTCTTTGAGCTGCTGTGCCGCATCGGCGGTCAGCGTCACCCCGTGCTGGGCCAGCTCTTGGCGAATGCGCAGGTTGCCGTAGCGCGAGGCGCGGGCGTGCACCCGGCTTTCGACGAAGCGTTCTTCACAGAGGTAGCGGTTGGCCTGCAGCCAGTCGAGCACCACCTCGACCTGCTCGATGGCGGCACCCGCTTGCGCCTCGTCTTTCTGCGCATGAACCAGCAGCTTGCGCCGCAGTTCACTGCGGCTGTGCTCGCGTTGGGCCAGGATCTGAAGACCGCGCCCCTTGAGCGAGAGCCGCGGCCTCACTGGAGCACCTTCGTGCTGCGCACTCCGGTATTCGCCCTTGGGACGGCCCGGCGGGCTCATGCCTCCTGGGGCGCTTGCTCCTTGGCGGCGCGCGGCTTCTTGGCAGGCGCCGCGGCTTCGGCCTCGGCCCCGGGCAACAAGGGGATGCCCACCGCATCGCGCACCTTGTTCTCGATCTCCACCGACAGCGCCGGGTTCTCTTTCAGGAACTCGCGGGCGTTGTCTTTGCCCTGGCCGATCTTTTCGCCGTTGTAGGCGTACCAGGAGCCCGACTTCTCCAGCACCTTGGCTTCGACACCCATGTCGATGATCTCGCCTTCGCGGCTGATGCCCTGGCCGTAGAGGATGTCGAACTCGGCGGTCTTGAATGGCGGAGACACCTTGTTCTTCACCACCTTGACCTTGGTCTCGTTGCCGATGACCTCTTCGCCCTTCTTGATGGAGCCGATGCGGCGGATGTCGAGCCGCACCGAGGCGTAGAACTTGAGCGCGTTGCCACCGGTGGTGGTTTCGGGCGAGCCGAACATCACGCCGATCTTCATGCGGATCTGGTTGATGAAGATGACCATGGTGTTGGTCTTCTTGATGACGCCGGTGAGCTTGCGCAGCGCCTGGCTCATGAGCCGCGCTTGCAGGCCGGGCAATGAATCGCCCATTTCGCCTTCGATTTCAGCCTTGGGCGTGAGCGCGGCCACCGAGTCGATGACGACCAGATCGACCGAACCCGAGCGCACCAGCGCGTCAACGATTTCGAGCGCCTGCTCGCCGGTGTCGGGCTGGCTGATCAACAGCTCTTGCAGATTCACACCCAGCTTTTGCGCATAGGCGGTGTCGAGCGCGTGTTCGGCGTCGATGAAGGCGCAGGTGCCGGCGAGCTTTTGCATTTCGGCGATGACCTGCAGCGTGAGCGTGGTCTTGCCCGACGATTCCGGGCCGTAGATCTCGATCACCCGGCCGCGTGGCAGACCGCCGACGCCCAAGGCAATGTCAAGGCCCAGCGAGCCGGTGGAAACGACCTCGATGTCTTCGATCACCTCGCCTTCGCCGAGCTTCATGATCGAGCCCTTGCCGAACTGCTTTTCGATCTGCGCCAGGGCGGCTTGCAGGGCTTTGGCTTTTTCGGTGTTCAGTGCCTTGACGGGTGCGTCCACGAGAATCTCCTTAAAAATCAACAAGTTGTAGTCTGCTTATAAAAACAGGCTGGATGAATGAACAGCATTCTGCAAGCTAGGTGTGCCGAAGTAAACTCGTTTTTTGATCAGTTTGCCTTACTATAAGACGATGGCAAACGATTGGCGGCAAACCCACCTCGGCCGGCTGCTCGGCCACGCGATGCGCCGCTTCGACGAGCGTGTGCTGGAGCTGATGGCACGCAACGTCGAGGTGCCCTTGGCGCTGGCCAACCTGGCGGCCCGTGCGCAGGTGAGTGCGGCCCACATCCACATCACCCGCCACCTGACGCTTGAAGGCTCGCGCCTGACTGACCTGGCCGCTCAGGCTGGCATGAGCAAACAGGCCATGGGCGATTTGGTCGACCAGTGCGAGGCCTGGGGTTTGGTGAAACGCGAACCCGACAGCCGCGACCGGCGTGCCCGCATGGTGTGCTTCACGCCCACCGGGCTGGCCTGGCTGGCCGCCTTCGAGCAGGCGGTGGCGCAGGCCGACCAGGAGTTCCGCGCCGAGGTCGGGCCCGAGGTGGCCACCGTGGTGGCGCTCGGGCTGGAAGCCTATGCGGGCGCCTGGGCTTGAGCGCCTGGCGGTGGCCTGCGTCGCGTCAAGCTCCGGTCAGGGTGCAGCCATAGAATGACCCTCACCCCGACGACGCCGCCGCAGGACAACCGGAGACCGCGATGCGCATACTGATTGCCGAAGACGATCAGGTTCTGGCCGATGGCCTGTTGCGCACGCTGCGCAACACCGGCTACGCCGTCGACGCGGTTGCCAGCGGCTCGGAGGCCGACGCCGCCCTGACCTCGCACGAGTTCGACATGGTGATCCTCGACCTGGGGCTGCCCAAGCTGCACGGGCTCGAAGTGCTGCGCAAGCTGCGCACGCGTGGGTCATCGGTGCCGGTGCTGATTCTCACCGCGGCCGACAGCGTGGAGCAGCGCGTCAAAGGCCTCGACCTGGGCGCCGACGACTACATGGCCAAACCCTTCTCGCTGCAAGAACTCGAAGCGCGTGTGCGCGCGCTCACGCGACGCGGCCTGGGCACGGCCTCCAGTGTCATCAAACACGGCCCGCTCACCTTCGACGCCACCGGCCGTGTGGCCTACATGAACGACCTGATGATCGAGCTGTCGGCCCGCGAGCTGAGCCTGCTCGAAGCGCTGCTGCAACGCGCCGGCCGCCTGGTCAGCAAAGACCACCTGGTCGAGCGCCTGTGCGAATGGGGTGAAGAGGTGAGCAACAACGCCATCGAGGTTTACATCCACCGCCTGCGCAAGAAGATCGAACAAGGCCCGGTGCGCATTGCGACCGTGCGTGGCCTCGGCTACTGCCTCGAAAAGATCCCCAGCTAGGAACTTGAGCCCCCCTGTCGCCTTGCTACCGCCTTGCACGCCGCGCTGGCCCAGAGGTCCAGCTCCTCGCCAGGCACAAGGCGTCCTCAGGACGCCTTGTGTGCGGGCTCGGCCCCCAAGGGGCGCCGTCCGGCTTGGGGCGGCCCGGCGCCGGACACCCTGATGGCATTCCCCAGAGAACAGCGGTCCCTCTTCGGCGAGATCCTCGACTGGATGCTCGCGCCTTTGCTGCTGCTGTGGCCAATGAGCGTGGTGCTCACCTGGCTGGTGGCGCAAGGCATTGCCAACAAGCCGTTTGACCGCCAGCTGGGCGAGATGGCGCGCCTGTTGGCGCAGCAGGTGAGCGTGCAGGCGCAAGCCGATGGCACCCCACGCGCCGTGTTCGCGCTGACACGCTCCGCCACCGAGCTGCTGCACACCGACGAGGCCGACACGCTGTATTACCAGGTGCTGGGTTTGCGCGGCGAGTTCCTGAGCGGTGAGCGGGCCTTGCCGGTGCCGCCCGAAGACCACCGCGACAGCTGGGGTCAGCTGCGTTTTCGCGACGACGAAATTGGTGGCGAGCCGGTGCGGGTGGCCTACCTGTGGGTGAGCGCCACCCCCAACCCGACCCCCACCTCACCGGCCCTGGTGCAGGTGGCTGAAACCCTGGGCAAACGCTCGCGCCTGGCCACCGAGATCATCAAGGGCGTGATGCTGCCGCAGTTCGTGATCTTGCCGCTGGCGGTGCTGCTGGTGTGGCTGGCGCTGGTGCGCGGCATCAAACCACTCAACGAGTTGCAGCAGCGCATACGCCGCCGCGAAAGCCACGACCTGAGCCCGATCAACGAGGGCGAGGTGCCGGAAGAAGTGGCGCCACTGGTGCGAGCGATCAACGACCTGCTGATGCGGCTAGACCGCAGCATCGGGACCCAGAAGCACTTTCTGGCCGACGCCGCCCACCAGCTGAAAACCCCGCTGGCCGGCCTGCGCACCCAGGCCGAGCTGGCACAGCGCGAGATCGACGCCGGCGAGCGCGACCCGCAGGCGTTAAAGAAGTCGCTGCAACAGATCGCCCGCTCCAGCCAGCGGGCGGCGCGCATGGTCAACCAGCTGCTCGCCATGGCGCGCGCCGAAGACGCGTCGCAAACGCAAAACTTTCACGACGTGAACCTGGCCCGCGTCGCCACCGAAGCCGTGCGTGACTTCGTGCCACGCGCGCTCGAAAAACGCATCGACCTCGGCTACGAAGGCCCCAACACCGGCGAGCGCCACCCGCCAGGCCTGATGGTGCATGGCCACCCGGTGCTGCTGCGCGAGCTGGTGCGCAACCTGGTCGACAACGCGCTGCAGTACACACCCGAAGGCGGCACGGTGACGGTGCGTGTGGTCGACGACCCGTTTGGCCAGGTGGTAGTGCTGCAGGTCGAAGACTCGGGCCCGGGCATTCCGGCGGCCGAGCGCGACAAGGTGTTCCAGCCCTTCTACCGCGCGCTCGGCACCAACGTCGACGGCTCTGGCCTGGGCCTGGCCATCGTGCGTGAGATCGCCCAGCAGCACCACGCCGAGATCACGCTGGAAGACGCCAACCTGCGCCACCGCACCGGCATGCTGGTCGAGCATGCCGGTGCGGCGTTCGGGCCCGGTGCGCGTTTCACGGTGCGCTTCTCGGCCGCAGTGGCGCTGCCCCCCGCACTCGCTTGAAACCGTACAGGATCGCTCGCCCGAGCCTGGTGGCGCTGCCCTGGCAGCTTTTCGCCGAGTTGGTGCTGGGCCTGGTGGTCGGCCTGGTGGGCTTGTGGCTGGCCTCGCGCATGTCGGACACGGCCTCGGGCGCGTTTGCGCTGTCCAACCACGTGCAAGCGTCGTTCTTCCTGCTGTTTCGCATCATCAGCATGGGCGTAAGCGTGGTCATCACGCAAAACCTGGGCGCCGGCAACCGCGCGGGCGCCGATGAGACCGCACGTGCGTCACTGGGCGTCAGCGGCAGCGCGAGGCGCTCGTCTCACCGCTCTGATCTCAGCGCCGGCGCAGCAGCTCGAACACGCTCGCGTCGTCCATGCCCGCCAGCCCCTGCTCGCAGGCGCGGGCAAACAGCGCTGCAGCCTGCTCGCCCAGCGGCGTGGCAAAGCCCGCCTGCTGCGCCATGCCCAACGCGAGGTGGGTGTCCTTGTTGAGCAGGCTGGTGCGGGCGCGCGGCAGGTAGTCGCCATGCGCGGCGCGGCGCATGCGGTCGCTGCCGATCCAGCTCTGGCCGCTGCTCTGCTCCACCACCGCCAGCGTGCGCGGCACGCTCAGGCCCAGGCGTTCGGCCAGCGCCAGCGCTTCGGCGGCGCCGGCCAGGTTGATGCCGGCCACCAGATTGTTGACGAGCTTGGTGCGTGCCCCATCACCGGGGCGTTCGCTGATGTGGAACACCTTGGACGAGAGCACCTCGACCAGCGCACGGTGTTTGTCGAGCACCGCGTTCGGGCAGGCGAGCATCAGGCTCATCTCCCCCTCGCGTGCGCGCTCGGGGCCGCCGGACATGGGGGCGTCGAGCCAGTCGATGCCGCGTCGTGCGAGGCCCTCGACCAGGCGCTCGGTGTCGGTCGGCGCGAGGGTCGGGCACAACATCACCATCGCCCCGGGGGCGAGCGCGGCCGCTGCGCCGTGCGGGCCGAACAGCACCGCCTGGGTTTGTGCGGCATCGACCACGGCCACGATCACCACGTCGCTCGACGCGGCCAGGCCGGTAGCGGTGGCACAGGCCATGGCACCCAGGCCGACGGCCTGCGCTTCGCGTTGCGAGTCGATGTCGTGCACCGCCACCAGGTAGCCCTGCGACAACAAGCGTGCGGCCATCGCGCCACCCATGTTGCCGACACCGATGATGCCCACGCGGGGAATCGGCCACACCGCTGGAATGGCCGGATCAGATGTGCTCATGGCGCGCAGCTTAGCGCTGCATGTAGCCCCGGCTCTTGGAGATCGACATCAGAATGCCCAAGCCCAGCCCGAGCGTGACCATGGCCGTGCCGCCATAGCTGATGAAGGGCAGCGGCACCCCCACCACCGGCAAGATGCCGCTCACCATGCCCATGTTGACGAAGGCATAGGTGAAGAAGCTCAGCGTGATGGCGCCAGCCAGCAGGCGCGAAAACAGCGTCGGCGCTTCGGCCGCGATCATCAGGCCGCGGTAGATCAGGAAAATGAAGCCGGCCAGCAGCGCCAGGAAGCCCATCAGGCCAAACTCTTCTGAGAAGGCGGCAAAGATGAAGTCGGTGGTGCGCTCGGGGATGAACTCCAGGTGCGTCTGCGTGCCCTTCATGAAGCCCTTGCCCGACATGCCGCCCGAGCCGATGGCGATCATGCCCTGGATGATGTGAAAGCCCTTGCCCAGCGGGTCGGTGGTGGGGTCGAGCAAGGTGCACACGCGGTTCTTCTGGTAGTCGTGCAACAGCGGCCAGTCCACGCCAGGCTGGCAGATGCGGTCTTCGGCCAGCACCATCGCGGCGATGGCGATGACGCCCACCGCCAGCACCGGCAAGATCAGCTTCCACGACAGGCCGGCGAAGAAGATCACAAAGAAGCCGGCTGACAGCACCAGGATGGCGGTGCCGAGGTCGGGCTGCTTGACGATCAGTCCCACGGGAATGGCCAGCAGCACCAACGCAACCATGAAGTCAGACGCCCGCCGTTGGCCCTCGCGGCGCTGGAACCACCAGGCCAGCATCAGCGGCACGGCGATCTTCAGGATCTCGCTCGGCTGCACCACCACGCCCACGTTGAGCCAGCGTGTGGCGCCCTTCTTGGTGATGCCAAACAAGGCCACGGCAATCAGCAAGGCCACGCCCACGGCGTACAACGGCACGGCCAGGCCCATCAGCTTTTGCGGCGGAATCTGCGCCACCACAAACAAGATGCCCAGCGCCAGCAACATGTTGCGGCCGTGGTCGACAAAACGCGTGCCGTGGTCGTAACCGGCCGAGTACATGGTGATCAGGCCCATCATTGCGAGCAGCAGAA
>JBBRFR010000218.1:0-6988 GCA_038241485.1 Burkholderiales bacterium | reverse complement strand
GGCGGTGCGGCCGTGGCGGGCGCAGGCAATGATCTGCCACTGGTTCACCAGGTCGACATAACGGCGCAGCGGCGAGGTGGCCCAGGTGTACTGCGCCACACCCATGCCGGCGTGTGGTGCCGCCTTGGTGCCCATGCGCACCTTCACGCCCGGCGCCATGCTGGCCTGGCTGCGGTAAATGCCGGGCACACCCAGCTCGTGCAGCCAACCGCCCCAGGTGCTGTTGGCCAGGATCATGGCCTCGGCCACGATCAGATCGAGCGGCGAGCCGCGGGTGCGGGTGCTGATCAGCACGGTTTCGTCGCCCTTCGGCTCGGCACCGTGGTTGCCTTCGAGGCGGAAGTTGTAGTCGGGCCGGTTGAACATCTCCGGCTTGCCACGCACCACCTCGCGCCCGGCCTTCAAGTGGCGGGCGAGGCGGAATGCGAACGCGAGCTCGCTCGCAAAGGCATATGCAGCCGGCGCTTCACTGGTGAGCGTGGCCTCGGTGATCACGCCGTCGAGCTGGTCATGGCGCAGATTGGCTGCGATGGGCACACGCTCGATTTTGGTTTCGCTGCCTTTCACCGCCAGCGTGGCTTCATCGAAGCTGACGTAGAGCGACACCGCCGGGCAATCGCGCCCTTCGAGCAAGGTGTAGGTCTGCACCACTTCGTCGGGCAGCATGGTCAGCTTGTAGCCCGGCATGTAGACGGTGGACAAACGATCGCGTGCCACCTTGTCGACCGGGCCTTCGGGCGCGATCACCAAGCCCGGCGCGGCGATGTGCACACCGAACACCACCGTGCCGCTGCCCAGGCCTTGCACCGACAAGGCATCGTCGATCTCGGTGGTCTGCGAGTCGTCGATCGAGAAGGCTTGAACGGGGGCCAGCGGCAGCGTGTCTTTGATGGCCGGTGCCGACAGCGCGGGGAAGGCCGTGCCCTTGGGGAAGTTTTCGAACAGGAAACGCCGCCAGTGGAACTGGTAGGGCGAGTCGATCGCGCCTGCGGCCTTCAGCAGATCAAGCGGTGCCTTTTGCGCGAGCTTGGAGGCTTCGACCACCGCCTTGTATTCAGCGGCGTTCTTGTCGGGCTTGAAGAGCAGCTTGTAGAGCTGCTCTCGCACCGGCGGCGGGCAAGTGCCTGCTGCCAGCTCGCGGGCCCAGGTGTCGATCTGCGCGGCGAGCAGCTTTTTGCGCTCGATGCCGAGCAGCGCGGCCTTGACGATCTCTTCGGGCGCCTTCTTGAAGACGCCTTTGCCCAGGCGGCGAAAGTAGTGCGGCGCTTCGAACAAACGGAACAGCGCTGCGGCCTGCTGCGCCGGCCCTGCGCTGGCGCTGAAGTAATCGCGCGCCAGGTCGGCAAAACCGAAGTCGCTCTCGGGCGCGAACTCCCAGGCCAGGTCGAGGTCGATGTCTTGGGCCAGGCGCTGCCCCTCGGCCAGCAGCTCGGCGGGAGAGGGTTTGTCGAACTTGAGCAGCACGTTGGCTGCCTTCACCTTCACACGTTTGCCCGAATCGAGCTCGATCTGCATCGAGCCTTCACCCTCGGACATCACACGGCCGGCCAGGAATTTGCCGGTGTCATCAAACAATGCGTACATGGGGCGGATTATCAGGCGGACGATCAGGGAGACGGCGCGAGCCCCAAGAAGTGCAACAGATGGGGCAAATGTGTGTCGAAATCAGACAGCGCATGGTCGCCGCCTTCGACGATGCGCAGGTGGCCACCCCGGTAACGTGCGCTCATCTCGCGCCAGTCGAGCACTTCGTCGCCGGTGGCGATGATGGCGAAGTAGCAAGAGGGCTTGGCCAGCGTGGCGGGTGTCATCTGGCGCAGCTGATCGACGTACTCGGGCAAGAAAAAAAAGCGCTCCTCGCTGTGCCAGGCGGTGGTTTCGCCGATGTACTTGGCCAGGTCGCGCGCCGGGTCGACAGCTGGGTTGATCAAGCTGGCCTTGCAGCCCAGGCGTTCGGCCAGCACGGTGGCGTAAAAGCCACCGAGCGAGCTGCCCACAATGGCCATGCGTTTCACCGGCCAATCGGCCACGCCCTTTAACAACATGTCGATGGCCTCGCTTGGAGAAGGCGGCAACTGCGGGCACCACCAGCTCAGGCGCGGCGTTTTCTTCTTCACCCACCTGGCCATGCGGCGCGCCTTGACGGATTGAGGCGAGGAGCGAAAGCCGTGCAGGTACAAGAGGTGCGTTGGGGTCATGGAACTGGTTGGGAGCCGGACAACTCGAAGCGGTGTGTGAAGTTTGCCCGACTCCCCCCTTCACTCTAGGGTATGGCGGCATCTGATCGACCCTAAACTGGGTTCACCACACCCACAGCCCCACAAGGACTTCAGTGAAACAACCGAATGCGCTGCGCCCGACCGGGCTTGGCATAGCCGCCGTCCTGATGCTGCAAGCTTGCGCCACCCTGGCGCCTGATTCTTCCAAAGCCCCCACCACGTCGGTGGCCACGGCCAACACGGCCAGCGTGCCGGCCCCGGTGGTGGGCACGGCGCCGGCACGGCCCGCAGCAGCCGCCTCGAGCCCGGCGGGCGCCGCCTCGAGCCCGGCGCGGCCCGACCCCAGCGCGCCGAAGCCGTTTGATGAAGTGGTCAAGGGCGCGACCCAACAGGCCGGCTTTGTGCCCGTGTGGCGCAAGGACGACAAGATCTGGCTGGAGATCCCGGCCGAGCGACTCGACCAGCCCTTCTTGCTGTCGGTGAACGTGGCCGGCTCGGTGGGTGAGCGGGGCCTGTACGGGAGCCAGATGGGCCCGTCGTGGCTGGCGAGCTTTCGCAAGATCGGCACCAACCAGATGCAGCTGATCGCGCTCAACGCCAGCTTCGTGAGCGGCACCCCGGCCATGAAGGACACGGTGGAACAAGGGTTCTCGCACAGCCTGCTCGGCTCGGCGGGCATTGCGAGCGCGCCGCACCCGCAGCGCAAATCGGTGCTGATCGACGCGGGTTTTCTGCTGACCGACATGCCGGGTTATTCGACCCGCATCGAGCAGGCGTTTCGCATGCCGTATGCGCTGGACCGCGGCAACTCCTTCTTCGAAAAAATCCGTGTCAGCGACGACATCACCACGGTGAATGCCCGCGTGCACTTCGCCACCGCGCGCCTCTCGGCGCCGCCGCTGCTCCCCAGCCCGGTGTCGATGCCGCCGCCGCCTTCGACCACGCCCGATGCGCGCAGCATGTTTGTTGGCTTCGTCTACAGCTTCACCCGCCTGCCGGACGCGCCCATGCCAGCGCGCAAGACCGACCCCCGCCTGGGCCACTTCTTCAATGTGGTGACCGACCTGGGCACCGACCTCAAGTCCAACCCGCGCACCCACTATGTGAAGCGCTGGCGGCTTGAGAAAAAAGACCCGGCCGCCGCGCTCTCCGAGCCCAAGCAACCCATCGTCTACTGGCTCGACAAGAACATCCCGCCGCAGTACCGCAAGTCGGTCGAAGCGGGCGTGCTGGAGTGGAACAAGGCCTTCGAGAAGATCGGCTTCAAGAACGCCGTCGTCGCGCGTCAGCAGCCCGACGACGCCGACTGGGACAACATGGACGCGCGGCACGCGTCGATCCGCTGGTTTGTTGGCGCCGACGTGGGCTTTGCCATCGGCCCCAGCCACTCCGACCCGCGCACCGGCGAGATCATCGACGCCGACATCGGCATGAGCGACGTGTTCGGCCGTGGCTCTCGGCGCTTCATCGTCGAAGACGTGGGCAAGACGGCCGCGCCAACCCACCAGCACGACGCCTACTGCAACTACGCCCTTGAGGCCGCTGCCGAGATGGACTTCGCGCTCGATCTGCTCGAAGCGCGCGGCGACCTCGCGCCCGACGGCCCCGAGGCCGAGGCCTTTGTGCAGTCGGTCATCAAGGACACCATCGCCCACGAGGTCGGCCACACGCTCGGCTTGAAGCACAACTTCAAGGCCTCCACCGTGGTCTCGCGTGCCAAGCTGCAAGACAAGGAATTCACCGAGAAATACGGCATCTCCGGCTCGGTGATGGACTACAACGCCTACAACCTTGCGGTGCGCGGCGAGAAGCAGGGTGCCATCAACAACAACGCGCTCGGGCCATACGACTACTGGGCGATCGAATACGCCTACAAGCAGATTGCGCCTGCCGATGAAGCGGCTGAACTCGCACGCATCGCCGGGCGCAACACCGACCCGTTGCTCGCTTATGCCGACGACGCCGATGCAGGCGGCGTGGGAGCCGGCAACGACGGCCTCGACCCGCTGGTCAACCGCTTCGACCTGGGTGACGACCCCTTGGCCTACTACGTCAAGCGACTGCAGCTTTCGCGCGAGTTGTGGCAGCGGGTGCAAGAGCGTGGGGCCCAACCAGGCGACGAAGCCACGCGCCAGCGCCGGGTGCTGTTGAGCGGCTTTCGCCAACTGGGGCGTGCCACCGAGCTGGTGGGCAAGTACGTGGGCGGCATGTACACCGTGCGCGACCTGCCGGGCACCACGCGCCGCGTGGCTTATGTGCCGGTCGCGCCAGCCAAGCAGCGAGAGGCGCTGCAGTTCTTGGCCACCGGCGTGTTCAACGCCGACAGCTTCCGCTTCAAACCGGAGTTCATTGCCAGCCTCTCACCCGACTACAACGAGTGGGACCGCGGCGGGCCGGTGAACATCCCCGCCGCCGTTTTGCAAATGCAAACCGTGGCGATGGACCGGCTGCTCGGCGCGGGCACCGCCTCGCGCCTGCTCGACCTGCCGTTGTATGTGAACGGCACGGCCGGCAGCAACATCATTTCGCTGTCTGAGGTCTACACCACCTTGCAAGGCGCGGTGTGGAGCGAGCTCAAGAGCGGCAAGGAGATCGACCGCCTGCGACGCAACCTGCAGCGCGAGCACCTGAAGCGCATGCAGACCTTGCTGACACGCGGCTCACCCACCTTGCCGCCCGATGCGCTGAGCCTGATGCGCATGAACGCCACCGAGTTGCAGGTGCAGCTCAAGCGTGCTTCAGGCAACGGCAAGCTGACGGTGGAAAGCCGGGCGCACCTGCAAGACAGCCTGGCTCAGCTCACCGAGGCGCTTCGCGCTTCAATGACCCGCAGTTAGTTACTGGCCCAGCGCGGCGATCAATTTGTCGTGGATGCCGCCAAAGCCGCCGTTGCTCATGCACAGCACATGGTCGCCCGGGCGGGCGGCCTTACGCACCGCAGCCACCAGGGCCTCAATGCTGTCGGTGACGATCGCCTTGTCGCCCATCGGGGTCAGGGCTTCCTTGGCGTTCCAGCCCAGGTTGCCCTGGTGGCAGAACGATAGGTCGGCTTCTTCCAATGACCAGGGCAGCTGGGCTTTCATCGAGCCCAGCTTCATGGTGTTGGAGCGCGGCTCGAACACCGCCAGGATGCGCTCCATGCCGACCTTGCGGCGCAAGCCGTTGACCGTCATGTGGATGGCGGTCGGGTGGTGGGCGAAGTCGTCATACACCTTCACGCCGCCGGCTTCACCGCGCAGCTCGAGCCGGCGGCGCACGTTCTCGAAGGTCGACAGCGCGTTGCCAGCCAGCTCGGGCGACACGCCCACGTGTTCGGCCGCGGCGATGGCGGCCAGCGCATTGAGCTGGTTGTGCTCGCCCAACAGGGGCCAGTCGACGCGGGCGATCTTGAGGCTGCCGCGCAGCACGTCAAAGGCGTGCGGCTCGCCGCGGGCGCGCAGTGCGCCGGGCGTTTCTTTGCGGGTGCCGAAGCGCACCACCTCGCTCCAGCAGCCACGCTCCAGCACACGCTGCAGTGACTCTTCGCGGGCGTTGATCACCAAGCGGCCGGCGGCAGGCACGGTGCGCACCAGGTGGTGAAACTGGGTTTCGATGGCGGCCAGGTCGGGGAAGATGTCGGCGTGGTCGTATTCGAGGTTGTTGAGGATGGCGGTGCGCGGCCGGTAGTGCACAAACTTGCTGCGCTTGTCGAAGAAGGCGGTGTCGTATTCGTCGGCTTCGATGACAAAGGTTTTGCCTTTGCCGAGGCGGGCTGACACACCAAAGTTCGTCGGCACGCCACCCACCAGGAAGCCCGGCTCCAGGCCCGCTTGGTCGAGCATCCACGCGAGCATCGAGGTGGTGGTGGTCTTGCCATGCGTGCCGGCCACAGCCAGCACGTGCCGGCCTTGCAACACGTTGTCAGACAGCCATTGCGGGCCGCTGATGTAGGGTTGGCCGGCGTCGAGGATGGCCTCGACCAGCGGGTTGCCACGCGAGACCACGTTGCCGATGACGAAGAGGTCGGGTTTGAGTGCGAGCTGATCGGCGCTCCAGCCTTCGATCAGGTCGATGTCAAGCGCACGCAGCTGGTCGCTCATCGGCGGGTAGACGCCCGCATCGCAGCCAGTGACTTTGTGGCCCGCTTCGCGCGCCAGGGCAGCCAGGCCACCCATGAAAGTGCCGCAGATGCCGAGAATGTGAATGTGCATGGTGGGTGATTCTAGGAGGCCACCACAATCGCCCCATGGGCTGGATCAACACGCATCCATGGGCTTACCCGCTGCTTGAGGTCGTGCACATTCTGGGCATTGCGCTGCTGTTCGGCAGCTTGGTGCTGTTGGAGCTGCGGGTGTGGGGATGGGCGCGCGAGTTGCCGCTGCGCGCACTGGCGCGGCTTGCCTTGCGGGTGAGCCTGCTCGGCTTTGTGCTTGCGGCCTCCAGCGGCGGCCTGATGCTGATCAGCCAATGGAACGAACTGCTGGCCAACCGTGCGCTGATCACCAAGATGGTGTTGCTGGGGCTGGCCGGCGTGAACGCAGTGGTGTTCCACGCCCGAGGTGGCCTCGACATGGCCGACCGCATTGCCCGGCTGCAAACCGCGTTGTCGCTGGGGCTTTGGGTGCTTGTCGTAGTCTGCGGGCGTTTTATCGCCTACGCCTGAAGGAGGCCTCATGCAACGACGCGTGTTTCTCATGGCTGCGGTCTCCACTCCGGTGCTGGCGCACCACGGCTGGAGCAGTTTTGATGCCGACCGGCCGCTTTACCTCGAAGGCCGCGCCGCCACTGTG
>JBBRFR010000217.1:0-7021 GCA_038241485.1 Burkholderiales bacterium | reverse complement strand
AACAGACCCTGGTCGAGGCCCGCTCGGCCCTCGACGCCTTGCTCGCGAACCAGACCACCTTGAACGCGATCGACCAGGCTGGCACTTGCCTGGCCGATTTGTTCGAGCGTGGCGGGCGGGCGTTCAGCTGCGGCAACGGCGGCTCGATGTGCGATGCGATGCACTTTGCCGAAGAGCTGTCGGGGCGCTACCGCGGCAACCGCAAGGCGCTGGCGGCGGTGGCCATCAGCGATGCGGGTTACATGAGCTGCGTGGCCAATGACTATGGTTATGAGCATGTGTTCTCGCGCTATCTTGAAGCGCATGCGCGTCGTGGCGACGTGCTGGTGGCGATCAGCACCAGTGGCACCAGTGGCAACGTGGTGGCGGCGGTGCGTGTGGCCAAGGAGATGGGCATGAAGGTGATCGGCCTCTCGGGCCGGCCTGGGGCCACGCTGAATGCGCTGGTCGACATCGACATCTGCACGCCGGGGGGGCAGTTTGCGGACCGGGTGCAGGAGTTGCACATCAAGGTGATTCACATTTTGATCGAGTCGGTGGAGCGGCGGTTGTTTCCTGAGAACTACGCGGTTCGCTGAGGCGCGCCCACCCACCGTTCGGGCTGAGGTATCGAAGCCCCTGGCTCCGGTTGTGCCGCTATTCGCGTGGGTGTTTCTTCGTACTTACAACGGGTGCGTCGGGATATGCCCCCGACAGGGCAGTAACTTTGGTGCTCGCATAACTTCGCTGCGCGAAGTGAGCGAACCCCCGCTGCGCGAACTCTTGCTTGCCCAAGAGAAAGTCACCAAAGAGAAGGGCACCCTCGGGACCGACTGCTCTGCGGTGCTCGGTCTTTGCGGGTTGGGCAGAACTCTCTACGCGGCCTGCGGCCGCTGCGTTCAGACAGCTGCCCGAAGTCAGATGACGAAGGCGCTTGCGCGCCGCAAAGCCTGCGCTCCTCGACGGCTCAGAAGGGGACCCAAGCCCAATACGGTCGTTGCTTCGCAACGTTCCCTGTCTACGCCTCGCTTCGCCTCGGCGAGGCGAAGCCGAGCCCCTCAAACCGATGCGAAGCGATGCCGGCTGGTGTTCGTCTCCCCCTTCGGCCGAGTCGGCAGGGTCGCTTTCTTTGCCCCCTTTCTTTGTCGACACAAAGAAAGGGGGTCGGCCGCCGGGCCGAACTCCCGGCGCGGCCTCACGCCGTGAACAAGAGCCGAAACAAAACGAACCGTCCGAACCTCCCGCCTCCGCAGGAACCGCGCCCTCAGGCCTTGCGTCGCAACGCCATCAACAGCTTCTCGCGCTCAGCGCCTTCACCCACCTGCTCACCGAGCATCACAAACAGCTGCTCCTGCGAGCGCGCCTTGGCCACAGCCTTCTTGACCACGATGCTGGCGATGGGCCCGATGTGGCTGCTCAACACGCGGGTGGCCGCGGCAATGACCTCTGGCGACACCGCTGAACCCGCCGCCGAGCCAGCCCCGCTCAGCGGCTGGGTGTGCGGCACCGCGCCCGTGACCTTGGAGCCCCCGCTGACATGCGTGCCTCCGGTGGCCGCGCCAAACTTTGCCAAAAAACGCTGGCGCTCCTGACCCGACGGCAGGTGCTCGCACAGGCTGGCCTTCAGCCCGGCGATGTCGATGTGGGTCTTGGCCGCCTGCCGCACCATCACCTTGGCCATCGGCCCGACGAAGGAGGCCAGCGCCAGCTCCACCTGGTGCAGCGTGGCCGGGTCCCAGCCGGGGAGCGGCGTGCCGGCTGAACGTGGTACGCCGCTTGGTGGATCCAGCACGCCGATGCTGGCGACGGGTGTGCTGTGATGGTGGCCGATGATGACGGTGGTCTCGCCGGTGTCGGGCTCGGCCGACAAATCGCGCTTGGCCAGCGCCGCACGGAACTCGGCCACGCTCGCGTAGCGCTGCTCCGGCTTTTTGGCCAGGGCGCGCGCGACGATGGCGTCGTAGAACTCGGGCCGCCCCGCCTCGGGCACCTTGCTCGGGGGCACCGGGTGATCGTTCACCACCTTGTACATGACCGTCTCGGCCGAGCCCTGGAAGGGCGGGTGGCCGACCAGCATGCCGTAGAGCAAGGCACCGGCGGCAAAGATGTCGATGCGGTGATCGACCCCGTCGCCGATGTACTGCTCGGGCGCCATGTAGCCCGGTGTGCCAATGGTCGAGGTGATCTGCGTCAGCGCCACCGACTCGATGCGCGCGATGCCGAAGTCAGTCACCTTCAATTGCCCCGCGTTGGTGACGATCAGGTTGGCGGGCTTGATGTCGCGGTGCCACACGCCGTGTTGGTGAGCGCAGGCTAGCGCTGCCAGCAGTTGGTCCATCAGCGTCAGGATGTCGCACTCGGGTGGGCGCGGTGTGCCGCCCAAGATTTGCGAGAGCGTGCGGCCCTCCACGTACTCCATCGCGATGTAGGCGGTGTTGTCGTCTTCGCCGTATTCGTAGATGGCCACGATGTTGGGATGCATCATGCGGCCCACGGCGCGCGCTTCGTTCTTGAAGCGGGCGGTGGTCGACGAGCCCGACATGTCTTGCCCGATCAGCGCCTTGTGGATGGTCTTGATGGCCACCGGCCGGTTGATGACCGGGTCGAAGGCCTTGTAGACCACACCCATGGCGCCCTTGCCGAGCACGCCGGTGATCGGGTATTTGCCAAGGCGCTCCGGGTGGGTCATGTCTGCCCCCACGGCGCTGCGCGCCTGCCCCCCGAGGGGGGCGAGCCCGCCTTGGGGCGGCCCGGCGCCGGGCTCGTGAAGTCGGTGGGGCTGTGCATGAATTTGATTGTCAGTGTCAGTTGTCGAGCATCTTCATCGCATGGACCATGCTCTTGCGCATGCGCGTGAACGATTCCGCCAAAGTGCCGATCTCGTCTTTCGAGCTGACGTCGAACTCGGGCGCATCGAGCTCGCCCAGGCTCACGCGGTCAGACAGCTGCGACAACCTGCTCACCGGCTGGATGACGAGCTTCCACAGCATCAGGTTGAGCGACAGGCCGATCAGCAGGAACACCCCCGCCAGCAAGGCCATCACCACGCCAAAGGCGCGGTCGGCGCGCGCAAGCGGCACCGCCATCGGCACCGACACCACCTGCGCACCCAGCACCTCGTTCAGGTTCCAGCCGAAGCCGTTGGCTGGGCCGTACTTTTCAACCATCGGCTTGGGCGCCGCGTCAACCGTGCTGTGGCAACGCAAGCAGCTGGGGTTGCTGATCTTGATCGGGCGAGCGATGTAAGTCACCGGGCCCGAGGGCGTCATGCGCTGGCCGATGAACTCGGTGCGCTCGGGCGACTGCTTGAACTGCTGGATCACGTCTTCTTCCCAGTCTTGCGCGCGGTCTCGCGGGTTGGTGGGGTTGAGCATGGCCGGCTTGTAGGCGTATTCGGGGTGGTTCTTGCGCAGCGCATTGAGCACCTCGGAGGCCGAATACGCGGGCACCGACTGTGGCAAGAAGGTGTAGGTCATCTGCGTCTCCAGCAGCGGCGCCACCTGGGTCGAGGTGTAGGTGCTGACGGCCATGGCGCTTTCCATCAGCAGGCGGGCACGGTCCAGCACTTCTTCGTGGGCGCCTTCTTGCAGCAGCTTGCGCGCGATGTAGCTCGAAGCCCCCAGGCCGAGCGCAAACACCACCAGGAACACGATGTTGAACTTGACGAGCAGTTTCATGGTGATTCTTTTGAAGGACGCAAAAAGTGAGGGGCCCGATCAGGGCTTGGTGCCGTAGGCGGGCGCAGCGCTGGCGGCTGGCTTGGGCAGGTATTTTTCTGGGTAAACGACGCGATCCCACTCGGGGTGGGCGCGCATGTTGGTGGCCAAGGCGTCGCGGAAGGCTGCGTTCTGCGCCAACGCCTTCCAGCGCGCGACGAAAGCGGGGCGCAAGCCGTCGGCGTCGATCCAGGCTTCGACCTCGGCAAAGTTGATCTCGCCCAGCGCCTTCGGCGCCACCTCGCGGCCCTTGAACAATGGGGCCCGCGCCGGCAGCGTGTCGAGAAAGGCGCGCGGCAGCCGTTGGATGAACGTGGGCGTGGGCCGCGGCGTGACCGCAGCCTTGGCGTCGCCGACACGGGCGAAAAACTCGCCGCTCTTCAGTGCAAAGTTGCCCGCCGGCTTGCCGCCGCTGCGCTCGCGCAGCACGACCTCGCCCGACTCGGCAAAGGCAAACCCCTCCGTGCCCTGCACGATGAACACCGCACTGCGCAGCACGCTGGTCACGTCGAAGGCCGGTGAAGACAACTTGGTTGCGGTGCTTGCAGGCGTTTTGGGTGCGCTCAGTTTGGCCACCCCGCGCAGCAGGTGAAGGCGCGACGCAAACCGCGCCCGGTCGCCGCTGAGCTTGGGCGCCAGCAGGGTGCGCGACTCGGGGCCCAGGTCGAGGATCAGCCCATCGCTGAACTCAATGCGCACCAGCCGCCCCTTGGCCGTGGTTTCGATGATGTCGTCTGCGGCCAGGCGCACGCCCTCGGCCAGCAGCAGCTTGGACGCGCCACGGATCAGCAGCACTTCACCGTCGACGATGGTGGCCGTGGCCAGGGGCGTGGCGGCCCACACCCCGGTGGGCCAGGCCAAAACGCACCACCAGAGCGCACATTTCCAGACGACGGACTTCATGAGTATTTTTATGGGTGAACCGCAGCGAGCGGAGGGGCAAGCATAGCGGCATGGTTGTGCGAATCACCCTGTAAGAAGCACCGGGGTGTGGCCCAAAGGGGGTGAAAAAGGTGCGACGAAAGTCACGAAACCTGCGCGCCGCGCCCCCGCGGCCCTGTTCGATGACAGAACGGCTACAAATCCCCAGCGGCCGGCCTGGCGCTGTGCAGCTTGTGGATGGTGATCTTGCGCACCTCGGCCTTGCTGGCCTCGATGTGGGTGCGCAGCATCAGCTTGGCCGCGTCGGCGCGGCGCGCGAGGATGGCGCGCAGGATCTTGGCGTGTTCGTCGTAGGTGGCTGAGATGCGCGGTGGCTGGGTGAAGTCGAGCCGGCGCACGATGCGGATGCCGTCGGTCACATCGCCATGCACCCGCGCCATTTGCAGGTTGCCGGCGGCGTTGACCAGGGTGGTGTGAAAGGCTTCGTCGAGCGCGGCCACTTCGGTGGTGTCGGTCTTGCGGTCTTTTTCGCTCGCCAGCCAGGTGGCCTTGAGCAGGCCCAGGTCGGGCATGGGCGCCATGGTGCACAGCCGGTCGACGGCGGTGCATTCGAGCACCACGCGCAGGTCGTACAGCTCTTCGAGCTTGCGAAAGTCAAACGGCGCCACGCTCCAGCCGCTGCGGTAGGCGACCTTCACGTAGCCTTCGAGCTCAAGCCGGAACAAAGCTTCACGCACTGGGGTGCGCGACATGCCCAGGCGCTCGGCCATGTCGCTCTCGGTGAAGCCGTCGCCGGGCAGCAGCACAAAGTCGAAGACGGCGGCCTTGAGGCGGCGGTAGGCGATCTCGGAGCGTGTGAGGTCGCGCGGGTTGGGTGGTGCTGTGACGGTCTTCTGGGCCGGTGGGGCTTTCATGCCAACAAGCTTACATGCGCAGACACCACGCGCCAGCCCTCGGGCGTCTTCATCCAGGTCTGGCTTTGTCGGCCGGGTTTCACACCCCCTTCGCGCTGAAACTCGCAGTGCGCCGTGGCGAAGCTGTCGCCGTAGGTGGTGATCTGTGTGCGCAAGAGCGTGCGCGCCAGGCCGGTGGCGGGGCGGGCGGCGCGAAAGGCCTGGATCGCGTCAAAGCCGTAAAGGTTTTCACCCACGCCGTAGCGCAGGGTGTGCGGGCTGCGCCAGAACAGCTCGTCGAGCACGGCCACCTTGTTGTGCACGAGCGCGTCTTCGTAGCGTTCGAAGGCGGCGGTGACTTCGGCGAGGATGTCGGGGTGGTTGATGTCCATGGAGAGTGGCTTGATTCGGCGTGGGCTTCGATACCTCAGCCCGAACGGACAGTGGTTGGCGAGGGCCTGCGAACACCCTCCACCCATTCGGGCTGAGGTATCGAAGCCTTCTGCAAGATGAAGCAGGGTAGCTTCATATCCCCGCCACCGGCGAACACGCCACGCCGCTCGATTCGAGCGCACGCGCCACGCGCAATGCCAGGTCTTCGCGCCACGGCGCGGCGATCACTTGCACGCCCAGCGGCAAGGCGTTGCGGCCCTCGGGCCACAAGGGGGCCGCCACCACCGGGCAGCCGGCGAACGAGATCGGCTGTGTCAGCAAGCCCATCGACGGCCGGGCCGGCACGGTGTGGCCGTTCAGCTCAAACGTTTCGGCGCCAAGCAGCGTGGCCTGCACCGGCGTGGCGGGGGCGAGCAGCACGTCCCACTCCTTGAACAAGGCTTGCACCTTGTCGCGGTAGGCGCGGCGAAAACGTTGTGCACGCACATACCACTCGACCGGCTGCAAGGCGCCGGCGATAAAACGGTCGACCGACAGCGGCTCGAACTCGGCCGCGCGCTCGCGCAAGAGCGGCAGGTGCAGCGAGCCACCTTCGCTGGCGGTGATGACGAAGGCGGCCACCCGCGCCAGCGCGGCGTCGGGCCAGGTGACGCCTCGTCGGGCGTTCAGCACATGGGCGGCCATGTCGAGCGCGTTGCGTGCTGTGGGGCCAGCCTGTTCTTCGAAATAGCCGTTCAACACGCCGATGCGCAAGCCGGTGAGGCTGTGGCCGATCTGCGCGAGCGTGGGTTGTACCCGCTGCGCGTGACAGCCGGGGTCGAGATCGTCGGGCCCTTGTACGGCGTCGTAACTCGCGGCCAGGTCTTCCACACTGCGTGCAAACGGCCCCAGGTGGTCGATGCTGGCGACGAAGGGGAAACTGCCGCGCCGCGACAAGCGGCCGAAGGTGGGTTTCAAGCCCCACACCCCGCACAGCGACGAGGGCACGCGGATCGAGCCATTGGTGTCGGACCCGATCGTCACCGGCACCTGGCCGGCCGCCACCGCGGCGGCGCAGCCGCCCGACGAACCGCCGGCCGTGTGCTCCAGCCGGCGTGGGTTGCGGCTTGGGCCGTAGTGAGTGTTTTCGGTGGTGAAACCGTAAGCAAACTCGTCCAT
>JBBRFR010000216.1:0-7062 GCA_038241485.1 Burkholderiales bacterium | reverse complement strand
GGGCGGGTTTTTGCATGCAAACGATCCAGGGCGCGTTCTGGGTGGTGGCGATGCTGGTCGTTCTGGCCTTGCTGGTCGACTTCATGAACGGCTTCCAAGACGCGGCCAACTCCATTGCCACGGTGGTTTCCACCGGCGTGCTCAAGCCGCAGCAGGCGGTGCTGTTCGCCGCCTTTTTCAACGTGCTGGCAATCCTGGTGTTTCAGCAGCTCAACGTGGCAACCACGGTGGGCAAGGGCATCGTGGAACCGGGCATCGTTGACCACCATGTGGTGTTTGGCGCGCTGATCGGCGCCATCACCTGGAATGTGATCACTTGGTGGTTCGTCATCCCGTCGAGTTCGTCGCATGCGCTGATCGGCGGTATTTGCGGGGCCGTGATCGCCAAGGCCGGCGTGGGCGCGCTGCTCGGCAGTGGGGTGTTGAAGGTGGTGGCCTTCATCTTCGTGGCGCCGCTGTTGGGCTTCACGCTCGGCTCTTTGCTGATGGTGGGGGTGGCCTGGGTTTGCCGACGAAGCTCGCCGCTGCGTGTGGACAATTGGTTCCGTCGCTTGCAGTTGGTCTCTGCCGGCCTCTACAGCCTGGGCCGCGGCGGCAATGACGCCCAGAAAACCATCGGCATCATCTGGATGCTGCTGATCGCCACCGGCTACACGGCCGTGGGTGACAAGCTGCCACCCACCTGGGTTATCTGGAGCTGCTACCTCACCCTCGGGCTGGGCACGATGTTTGGCGGCTGGCGCATCGTCAAGACCATGGGGCAGAAGATCACCAAGCTCAAGCCGGTTGGTGGCTTCTGCGCCGAGACAGGCGGGGCGATGACGCTTTTCCTGGCCACCGCCATGGGCGTGCCGGTGTCAACCACCCACACCATCACCGGCGCGATCGTCGGCGTGGGTTCGGTGCGAAGGGCCTCAGCGGTGCGCTGGGGCGTGGCGGGCAACATCGTGTGGGCCTGGGTCTTTACCATTCCCGCATCGGCCCTCGTGGCCGGCATCTTCTACTGGGTCAGTTTTTCGGTCTTCGCTTGAGCCCGCCAGCTCACTGGCTGATCTTGCGGCCCTCTTCCACTTGGTACTCGAAGTAGCGTTGGGCGCTGAAGGCGATGGTCGACATCAACACCGTCGTGCCCACCAGCAGCGACAACACCAGGGCAAACACCACTCCCCAGCCCGACTGGTGGGCCCGGCCCCCGGGGTTGAAACGATCGTTCCACTTCTCGTCCGGCGTCACGCCGTAGACGATGGCGGCCAGCATGGCGGCCGCAAGCGCGAAGCCCAGCAGCGGCACCAGCAACCAGGCGAGCTGGTCGTCCTGCCCCAGCACCCGCACCCGCTGCACGCCGTAGGCACCGACCCAGGTCGGCAGCCACCACAACCAGCCCCAGATGTCGCGCATTCCATAGAGGTAGAAGCGATGCAGGCCCAGGCCCCCGCCGAGCAAGGCGACCCAGGCCGCCAGTGTTTTTGACTTGTAGCCGCTCATGAACCGTCTTTCGGCGCCGTGGCGTCGCCGGTGCCCATCGCGCGCTGCATGATGACCACGTCGAGCCAGGCGCCGAACTTCCAGCCGCTGGCCTTCAACAGCCCGGTGTGCTCGAAGCCCAGGCTGCGGTGCACCCCGATCGAGCCGGCATTGGCCGAATCGCCGATCACCGCCAGCATCTGCCGCGCGCCCCGTGCTTCGCACAACTTCAACAACTCCGCCAGCAGCAGCTTGCCCAGGCCCTGGCCGCGTGCGGCGTCGGCGAGGTAGATCGAGTCTTCTAGGCAAAAACGGTAGGCAGGCCGCGGGCGGAAGTGGTTGGCATAGGCGTAGCCCAGCACCTGGCCGTCGCGTTCGGCTACCAGCCAGGGCAGGCCTTTTCCCAGCACGTCGTCGCGACGGTGGGTCATCTCAGCCAGATCAGGCGCCTCGAGTTCGAAGGTGCCAGTGCCGTTCAGCACGTTCCATTCGTAGACGGCGGTGATCTGCGGCAGGTCGGCGGGGGTGCTGGGGCGAATCAGGGGAGGCATCATGTTTGTGCGTTGCGGAGTCGCTTGAGTTTATAATGCGCGGTTTCGATGACGGCTGGTTGTGAGACCGGCGTATCTACGGCATCGAGCCCTCTGGCAGGGGCCTGCGGATAAACCGCGACTCTTGCCTTTTTGCTCTGCTCGCCCTGAGTGTCTCCTGGTGCGGTGGACGGTTTCAAGATTTCCAAGGAAACAACATGGTCGTGATCCGACTCGCACGTGGTGGCGCCAAGAAGCGTCCGTTCTACAACATCGTGGTTGCCGATTCGCGCAACCGCCGCGACGGCCGCTTCATCGAGCGCGTCGGCTTCTACAACCCGGTGGCATCGGGCGCCGAGCAGCCGCTGCGCGTGGCCTTCGACCGCGTCGACTTCTGGGCCGGCAACGGCGCACAGCTGTCGCCTACGGTGGCTCGCCTGGTGGCGCAAGCCAAGGCTGCGGCCTGACATCGACCGTGGCCGCAACGCCCTCGGCTGCTGGCTCAACGGAGCCGGCTTTCCCCGAGGACGCCATTGAAGTTGGCCGCGTCGTTGATGCCTGGGGCGTAAAAGGCTGGATCAAGGTCCAGCCTTTTGCATCCGATCCCCAGGCTCTGTTTTCTTCCAAACGCTGGTTCGTCAAGCCGCCCGAAGAAGCAGACATCAGGCAGTTCGGCACCAAGCCGGCTGCCTCTTTCCCACGCCTGCTGAAGGTCACCGAAGCCAAGGAACATGGCGACGGGGTGGTTGCCCAGGTGCAAGAGGTCGGCGACCGCACGGCCGCCGAGGCCTTGCGTGGCGCCCGGCTTTTTGTGGGCCGCTCCAGCTTTCCTACAGCCAATGTTGACGAGTACTACTGGGTTGATCTGATCGGCCTGTCGGTGCTCAACCGGCAAGGTGAGGCCCTGGGTACCGTGATTGGTTTGCTCGACACCGGCCCGCACAGCGTACTGCGCATCCAGAGCGCCGAGGCGCAGGCTGAGGAGCGGTTGGTGCCCTTTGTCGCCGCCTATGTTGACGATGTGAATCTGGCCGAAAAGCGCATCACCGTCGATTGGGGTCTGGACTACTGATCCGGCGCTGGCTCCATGCGCTTTGACGTCATCACCCTATTTCCCGAGTTGTTTGCGCCACATCTGACGCAAGGCGTCACCCGGCGCGCGTTCGATTCGGGTCAGGTCGACGTGAAGATTTGGCCCTTGCGCGACTTTGCCGACAACGCCTACCGCCGCGTCGATGACCGCCCCTACGGCGGAGGCCCTGGCATGGTGATGTTGGTTGAGCCGCTGGAGCGCGCACTGCAGGCCATTCGCGCCGCTCGCCATGAAGTTGTACCTGTGATCCATTTCACGCCCACCGGGCGGCGCATCGACCAGACGCTGGTGACCGAGTTGGCGCAGGGCCTGGGTGCGGTGCTGCTGTGTGGGCGCTACGAAGGCATCGACCAGCGCTTCATTGACCGCCATGTCGACGTCGAACTGAGTCTGGGAGACTTTGTGCTTTCCGGCGGCGAGTTGCCAGCGCTGGCTCTGCTGGACGGCGTTGCCCGCCTGCAAGACGGTGTGCTGGGTGACGCCCAGTCGCACCAGCAAGACAGCTTTTCCGACGGCCTGCTTGATTGCCCGCATTTCAGCCGCCCGGAGGTGTTGAACAACCTCGACGGCGAAACTGCCGTGCCGCCGGTGCTTCTGTCGGGCCACCACGCCGACATCGCCCGCTGGCGTCGGGAGCAATCCCTGGCTCTGACGTCCAGACGCCGCCCAGACCTGATCGAGGCGCTGCGTGCCCGGGGCGGGCTGAGCAAGGCCGACGAGAAGTATCTGCTCTCTCTCGGGCTATAATCGGAGGCTTTTCGATCCTCTGCCCCGGAGCGGCTTCGTCCACGGACACGGCCCACCTCAAATCAACATCCGCGCTGGCACGATCACAAGGAGAAAGCCCGTGAACCTGATCCAAACCCTTGAGCAAGAAGAAATTGCTCGCCTCAACAAGACCATTCCGCCGTTCGCCCCTGGCGACACCGTGATCGTCAGCGTCAACGTGGTCGAAGGCACGCGCAAGCGCGTCCAGGCTTACGAAGGTGTTGTGATTGCCAAGCGCAACCGTGGTCTAAATTCGAGTTTCATCGTCCGCAAGATTTCCAGCGGCGAAGGCGTCGAGCGCACGTTCCAGCTGTATAGCCCGTTGATCTCGAACATCGAAATCAAGCGCCGCGGCGATGTGCGCCGTGCCAAGCTGTACTACCTGCGTGACCGTTCGGGCAAGTCGGCTCGAATCAAAGAAAAGCTGGCCTGACGCGAGTCAGGGTCCGATACCAGTCGGACCTGCTGCGAAGCGGCAAGCCAGTCTTCGCGCAAAGCGCAAAAGCTGTCCTGACCTACACCGCCAGCTGCCACTTCCGAAAAAGCCGCCTCAAAAGGCGGCTTTTTCGTTTCCAATGTGCCCATGGCCCTGAGTTTCGACCCCCAAACCTTGCCTGTTTCTGCCATCGACGATCACCTGCCTGCGGTGGGCATCGAGGCGTTGCAGGTGGCGGCCTTGCGCCGACGCTTCGAGCTGCCGCCGGTTTGGTCGCCCGAGATTGCCGTAGAGCGGCAGTTCTCCGAGCGCCGGGCCACTCAGGCCTCGGTGTTGGTGCCCCTGGTGCAGCGCAGTGAGGGGTTGACGGTGCTGCTTACGCAACGCACCGACCACCTCACCGACCATCCGGGCCAGGTGAGCTTTCCGGGCGGCCGTGCGGAGCCCGATGACTCCGATGCCGTGGCCACGGCCTTGCGTGAAGCCGAAGAAGAGATCGGCCTGGCTTCGACCCACGTCGACGTGATCGGCCAGATGCCGACCTACACCACCGGCACCGGTTTCATCGTCACGCCGGTGGTCGCCGCGGTGCGCCCCGATTTCAGCCTGCGTCTCGATCCGTTCGAAGTGGCCGAGGCGTTCGAGGTGCCACTCGCGTTCTTGATGAACCCTGCCAACCACCGCTGGCACAGCGTCGAGTTTGCCGGGGAGCCGCGCGTTTTTCTGTCGATACCTTGGCTGGGTGTGGACGCTGCCGGCCAGCCGCGCCCTTACTTCGTCTGGGGCGCCACGGCGGCCATGCTGCGCAACCTCTACCGTTTTCTGGCTGCTTGAAAAGCCGCGTTTATCATCGCGGCACATGAGCTTTTTTGCCGTCTTGTTCGCGCTGCTGATCGAGCAGCTCAAGCCCCTGCCTCGCAGCAACTTCGTCCACGACGCCCTCACGGGCTGGATGCGCTGGACGGGTCGCAACTTCGACGCCGGCCGCGACCACCACGCCTGGGTGGTGTGGGGTGTGACGGCCCTGGTGCCGGCCTTGGTGTCCTGGGCAATCTACCTTGCGATCGCGCACTTCAACCTGTTGGCGGCGTTGGCCTGGAACGTGGCCGTGCTCTACGTGAGCATGGGCTTTCGCCAATTCAGCCACTACTTCACCGACATCCGCGACGCATTGCAGCGCGGGGATGAAGCCACCGCGCGCAGCTTGCTCGCCGAGTGGCGCCACCTCGACGCGAGCGAGCTGCCGCGCACCGAGCTGCTGCGTCACGTGATCGAACATTCGCTGCTCGCCGCGCACCGCCATGTGTTTGGTGTGTTCTTCTGGTTCGTGGTGCTGTCGACGTTGGGTTGTGGCCCCGCAGGTGCCGTGCTGTACCGCATGGCCGAATTCGCGAGTCGCTACTGGGCTTTCAAGAGCCGCATCGTGGGCGTGCCGAGCAACGAGCGCCTGCTGGCCTTGTCGCAGCGCCTGTTCAGCCTGATCGATCACCTGCCGGCGCGGCTGACGGCCTTTGGCTTTGCAGTGGTGGGCAACTTCGAAGAGGCCGTGACCTGTTGGCGGCGTGATGCCGGCCTCTGGAAACACGCCAACGAAGGCATCATCCTGGCCGCTGCGGCGGGAGCGGTGGGAGTTCAGCTGGGTGGCAGCGCTGCCCCGGGGGTGACGCCGGACCGCTCGAAAACCTTCGACAGCGGCATGGCCGATGAAACAGTGGGCGCTGATGGCTCCACACCGGGTGCCTTGCCGCAGCTGGATCATCTGCGCAGCATCGTCGGCCTGGTGTGGCGCTCGGTGGTGTTGTGGATGCTGCTGCTGGCCTTGCTGTCGCTGGCCAATTTGATCGGCTAGGAGCAGCGCCCCGGGCCGCCCCAAGCTTGCGCCCTTTGGGGCACCAGCGTAGCGACTGGGGGGCCTAATGTCTGCTCTGAGACAGCTCGGCAAAGATCTCGGTGTAGATGCGATAACGCGGCTCGGTGATCTCGCGGCGCTCCAGCGCCGCACGCACACCGCAGCCCGGCTCGTGCAAGTGGGTGCAGTTGTAGAACTTGCACAGCTTGGATGCGTCGTCCAGGTCGGGCATCAGGCGGGGCAGCTCTTGCGCCGTGATCTGCCTCAGGCCGAACTCCTGGAAACCGGGTGAGTCGATCAGGCCGGTGCTGCGCGCGGCGTCGAGCCAGTACCACTGCGTGGTCGTGGTCGTGTGTTTGCCCGAGTTCAGGGCCTGAGAAATTTCACCCACCTGCGCCTTGGCATCGGGCGCCAGCAGGTTGATCAGCGTGCTCTTGCCGGTGCCGCTGGGCCCCAGCACGAGGGTGGATTTGCCGGCGAGCAGTGAGTTCAGTTGCTGCCGAGCCTCGTCGGGCCGCGCTTTTAGCGCCACCTCTTGCACGTCATAACCCATCGCGGTGTAGGGCTTGAGGCGCTCACGTGCGGCGGTGATCTGCGGCAGGTCGGCTTTGTTGAGCAGGATGCGTGCGGCGATGCCTGCACTTTCGGCTGCCATCAGCGCACGGGCCAGCTGCGATTCACTGAACACCGGCTCGCTGGCCACCATCACCAGGATCTGGTCGAGGTTGGCGGCGAATGACTTGGTCTTCCATTCGTCTTGGCGAAACAGCAGGTTGCGCCGTGGCTCCACATGCTCGATCACACCTTCGTCGCCGGTGGGTTGCCAGCGCACTCGGTCACCCACCACACAGTCGCTCTTCTTGCCACGCGGGTGGCAGATGATTCGCTTGCCTTCGGGGGTTTCGACGATGTAGTGGCGGCC
>JBBRFR010000215.1:0-7070 GCA_038241485.1 Burkholderiales bacterium | reverse complement strand
CCGCTTGGTCTTCGACGCACCGCGTGAGATGGAGTGGGGCGTCAGCAAGCCCGGCATGTGGAGTGGCGACCACTTCCGCTTTACCCGAGACATGCACGGCGACGAAGAGTACGTAGGTGTCGGCAATGTGCAGGTGACGGTGTTGGCGCCTGCGACATTGGCCGATATCGAACGAATGGTGCGAATAGCCAATGCGGAAAAGAACATCGCCATCAGGCAGTACCAAAAATCGATCGAAACCGACCAGGGTGGCATCGAAGACATCACCGCGATCCTCAAAGACCCCAGCAAGAACGTTAACAACGAGGACATGTCTGGCTCTGCAAAAGACATCGAAGACATCAAGAAGCAAATCACCGATACCGAAACCAGCATCGCCAACCTGCAAAAAGACTGGCACCCGATGGAGCTGGGCCTGCCTGACAGCCTGGGTTATGCCGGTGGCCCGACCCTGTATGCCTTCTTGCTCAGAGACGGCAGAGCGTACAAATTCATGAGCACGGGCGGCGCCGGTGAGCCCCGGTTTGAAGAGCGTGAGCGGGCGTTCCTGGCCATGCTCAAGCGGTTCGAAGTGCGCAAACTCAACGAGATCCCCAAAACACCGGGTGTTTGCATCCCCTACGGCTTCATTCCCGACGACGGGCGTGGCCACTTCCACACCCAGGTGTCGTTGCGCTACGCCGACCGGCCCGGCGTGATCTACACCCTGGGCACCGCCGTGGTGGGCGAGCGCGGCAAGCCCGACCCCGAATCTGCTTTGCTCAAGGCCACCGCACGCGCCGCCGCAGGGGTGCTCAGCGGGGCCATGGCCGCCGGGCGCGAGGCCAAAAGCATCGGCCCGCGCAGCGCCACCATCGGCGCACTGCCTGCACACCAGGGCGGCGTCTCGATGAATGTGGCCGACCCTGGCAAGCCGCCTGTGCGCAGCTACAGCGTGTACACCGGCTTCCCCGGCAGGGTGCACTCGCGCGTGCTGCCCGCCATCACGGTAGACATGCGCAGCTTCACCCGGGAACAAGAGCCCACGCTCCAAGACAACCCACCGCCGATTGAAGAGAGTTTGGAGCGCCTGGATGCCTTGCTCAAGAGCATTCGGCTGCGACCCACCGAGCCGGTGATGCCGGAGTTGACCGAGGCGATGCGGCCAGGGCCTGCGAAGTGACGTCAAAGTCGAACGCTTCGAACGCTTTGCCAAGGAGCCGATGACCGAGCAAGAATTCCGCGAGGCGGACTACGAGTTGAGCCTGCTTATCGAGCCCGGTGGATGCGTCGAGATTCCCGGCTCCGCCGATTCCGAGTCCATGCGCAGGCAACTCGCCGCCGCCCTCGGGGCATCGGCGTTGCTCGAAGGTGGGCTGGTCATCGTCACCGACTGGCTGCCGGGCCTGCACTGGCGTATCCAGGTTTCTCAGCAGCTTGTTGATCTACTGCATGGGCTCCAGGTCGACACAATCTGGAATCGCATCGAGCCACACCTGGCCCGCTGGCTCGAACAGCCCGCAGATGCGGATGTTTTCGTTCTTTCGCCCGAGTGGGGCGAATGCGCACTGGTTCCGTCGGCCTACCGGTGGAAATCGGAGCCCGAGGCGTTCACGCTGCGTTGTCGGTGGGGCCACGCGCTCGCACAACGCGGACGCTGAGTTGGCCGATCGGCGAAGAGGCGCATTCTGCTTTGTTGGAGTGGGCAAACTGGCTCTTTCTGCCCAACCCCAAAAGCGGTAAAACCCGCCAAGGCAAGGCGTCGAGCCCTTTCATGTCATCAGGCGAGGCCTTCGTGTTCGGCCACCGAGCGTGCGTCTCCGCCCCAAATTTCAAGACGAAAGTCGGCGTCGAACCAGGTCGAGACCAGGGGCAGGCGCAGCTCCGCATGCATGAGCTGGTGCACGGCATCGCCGCTCCAATCGCAATCGTCGGCCTGGCGGCGCCAATGGCAGGCGAGCAAGATGCCATTTGGCTGCAGGCTCTGCTGCGCCTTGTTGAGCAGATCCGTCATGTCGGCCCGAGACAGAAAGTACCCCAGCTCGCTGAGCACGATGAGGTCAAACGTCGCGCAAGGCCATTGCGCGGGAACCCAGGCCTGAATCACCTCCACGTTGGGGACGGCGGCCAATCGCTCGCGCGCGAGCGCTGCGGCTCGCGCTGCACCGTCTGAGACGAGGAGACGGTCGCATCGAGCGGCCAGTGCGGCCGACAACACGCCATTCGCGCAACCCGGTTCGTAGCCATGTCGGTAACGCCGTGCAGGCAGCGCCGCCAAGGTGATGGCGCGTTTGCGTTCTTCATACCAGCGGGTCTTGAACTGCCATGGGTCGTCGCTTCCGGCAAACATGGCGTCAAAGTAGTCAGGTGTGTGACTCATGCGCTCGCCTCGGTGACAAAAAAATATTCGTGGCGCCACGCGGACCGGGCAAGGATGTTCTGTTCCAGCACCGCGCCCAGCGTCGTGCTCCGCGGTGTGAGCTGGCTCACATGGCAGGCGAGGGCCGCTTGCTTGTGTTCTTTCGCGTCTTCGTCCAGCGCGAACGTGTGCAGGCGGTGCCATGGAATGCCTTCCTGAAGGGGGTGCGCCCAGTGCCACATCCACACCGGTGCCTCCAGCAGGCGGCACCCCAGGCCCGTGCAGACGCGCGCCACGCACGCGCCTGCTCCGTCGTGGTCGGGGTGACCGTCGCGCCGCCAGGTGGTGACCACGTCGTCGGTCGGTCGCAATAGGTTTTGCAACTTCGCTTGAAGGTCGCCCGCATGCTGCTGGAGCTGCCCGTCGGGCAGATGCAGCCGCTGCACCTGCGACTCTTTGAGGCCCAGCGCGGTGAGGCCGGCGGCGCTTTCAGCACGGCGCAGGCGCCCCAACCGGTGTGGCGCCCATTCTGGTAGCCCCTCGTGGCTGGCTTCTCCGTCGGTGACGGCGATCACCAGCACTTCGGCATCTTGAGCGACATGCCGGCGCAGCAAGCCGCCGCACATCAAGACTTCATCGTCGGGGTGCGGCGCCACCACCACCAGGCGCCGTGTGCGGGGAGGCGAGGGCAACACCGGCAGCCCACTGGCCTCGAGCCAGGGAGGCCATTGCGCGGCACGCGTGCCTTCGCCGTGGATCAGGGGCACATCGATCACAGGCTCCATGCCGCACCCACGCTTGCGGCCGCGTGCTCTCCCAGGGCGGCAAAGTCCCGTTCGGCGTGGCTTTGCCGTATGAACACCGGCAGATCGGCCGCCATGCGTGCGAACTTCGCGTTGCGGCAAAACGGTGCGGCCCCAAGCGAGCGGCCCACTTCATGCAGCACCGCAGTGGCACAGACCTCGGCGCTCAGCCGGGCGCGCGTAGCGACCTCCTGCGCGCTCGTGCGCGGGTTGGAGTCGATCCACGCGGCGGCGTTGCGCAACACCGCGGCGCTCTCCTGCAGCCGCAGGTCAACCTTGCCCAGTGCGGCCAAGCGGAACGGGTGACGTTGGTCCGCGGGCGTGCCGAGCACGGCCTCGCGAAGCGTCTCGCCCAGCGACTGTGCTGCGCCATACCAGCAGGCCGCGATGCCCGCGCCACCTTGCCAGAAACCCTTGCGCGAAAGGTAGTCGCCAGGTTTGCCCACGGGTGTGACCGCCGCGCCGTTGAGGATCAAATCAATGCTGGTGCTGCCCGCCATGCCGACGGCTTGCCATGCGCCGGGACGCAATTCGATGGCCGGCTGGTCCATTGCCAGGCTCACGAGTTGTGGCCCCTGGCCGTCGGCCGCCCAGGCGGTGAGCAGCCCATGGCTCACGCCGCCCGCACCCGAGCACCAGAACTTGGCCCCCGACACCGTGAGGCGGCCGTCCGGCTGTGGGGTCAGCAGGGCACGGCCCGCTGGCGATTCGGCCGCCCAGGTGCCCCACACGCTGCCGGCCGAGCGCTGGGTCGCCTGGCCCAACTCGGCCAAGATGGCGAGCGCATCGGTGTGCCCTTCGTACAGCTTGGCCAAGGACAAGTCGTGTGCTGCCACGCTCGCCAAAGCCTGCCAACGCTGCAGCGTGGCACCCGCACCGGGCAGAGGCAGCGCGTCGAGCCCCTGCTGGATCAGCGAGCGCAGTTGCGAGCCCACCTGGCTTTGCGGGTCGAGCGCGGCGAGGGCCGCTTGCAGTTTCGAGACCGAAGGCAATGCTGTTACGCCAGGGCGCCCTCGGCGTGAGACCTGTTTTCGCCATCCAGGCGCAATAACGTGGCACCGAAGCCGCCCGGTGCGCGAAATGCCTTGCGCGCACTGGTGAACACGCGCGGCGCGGCGGACCACGAGATGTTGATGCCGCCTTCGCGCAGCGCTTCCACCAGCGCCACGTCCTCGCTCGTCGCCAGGGGCTGAAAGCCGCCCACCTGGCGATAGGCATTTGCGCTCACCCCCAGGTTGGCACCATGGATGTGGCGGTGGTGGTCGGCATCGACGTAGGTGTCGGCAAAGTGGCGCTGCATGCGGGGCCCATACTCTTCCCAGTCGCTCACGCCGATGGTGCCGCACACCGCGTCGGTGGCCAACGCCAGCTGTGACGAGAACCAGCCGGGTGCGACCACAGTATCGGCATCGGTGAACGAGAGCCAGCGCGCGCCGCGCTGCATGGCGAACTCGGCGCCCACAGCGCGAGCCACGCCCACATTGCGGGCCTGCACGGTCACCACGCAGGCGCCTTGGCTCAAAGCAATGGCCTGGGTACGGTCGGTACACGCATCGAGCGCCACCACCACCAGCACTTCTTCACCGGCCAGTGCTGCGCAGCGGCTTGCCACGCGCAGCGACTCGACGCAAGCGCCGATGTGCTCTTCTTCGTTGTGGGCGGGAACGATGGCAGCGATCAAGTTGCTCTCCTGGGGGTGCGAAAAATGCACACCAGGAGTCTAAAAACGCTGCGGAATTTGAAGTGTCGGGGCGCGGCGCGAAGTGGTGTAGGCGAAAGCCGGCGTCCAGAAGCTACGCCGCCTGCGCCGGCAGCGGCATGTGCGGTGGCTCACCAGCGCCACGCGCGCCGCTGTCGCGCATGGCCTTGAACAAGGGTTGCCGGGCAGCCACCTCATCGGCCGTGCCCACATCGGCCACGCGCCCGGCCACCATGAACACCACGCGGTCGAAGTGCGCCAGCAGGCTGAGCCGGTGCACGGCCGCCACGATGCAGGCATCGGGGCGGGCGGCATCCAAGCGCTGGTGAACCTGTTGTTCGGTCAGCGCGTCGAGCGCGCTGGTGGGTTCGTCCAGCAAGAGCAATGAACTGTGGCGCGCTGCGAGAAAGCCGCGTGCCAATGCGAGGCGTTGGCGCTGGCCGCCAGACATGTTGCTGCCGCGTTCAGACATGAGCGTCTCCAAACCCTGCGGCAGATCAGGCAGCACGGCGTCCAGCGCGCTCACGTGGATGGCGTGTTGAAGCGCTTCTTCAGGGGTGGGGTCGCCAAGCGTGATGTTGTCTCGCGCCGTGAGCTCGAACACCTCAGCTTCCTGCGGAATGAGTGTGGCCAGCTCGCCCACATGCCGCCGGGCGAGCCGGGGCAGGCCGTCGATGGTGATGTGGCCATGTTCGGCCTCGTACAGGCCAGCCAGCACGCGCAGCAAGGTGCTCTTGCCCGAGCCGCTGGGGCCCACCAGTGCAATGCGCTCGCCGCGCACCAAACTCAAGGCCACGTTGTGCAGCCCTGCCTGCTCGGCGCCGGCGTGGCGAAAGCCGACGCCGTGCAACTCGATGCGCTGCCAGGCCGGGTCGAGGTCATTGGCGCGCACCGGCGTCTGCGGTGACTGGCGGATGAGCTCGGCGCCGGCGAAATCGGTCTGCGTGCGCGCAAGGTTTTGGTAGTTTGATGCCATGGAGCAAAGCACGCTGGCGGCCTGCTGCGCGTACTGGTAGATCATGAAAAGGCTGCCGATGAGCAAGGGTGCGCCGGCCGAAGGCCCGACGCTCGACCACGCATAGGCCACCACCAGGCCCCAGGTCAGTGCCATGGTGAGCAAGTCGACCGCACACCACTTCCATTCGTTCAGCACGATGCTGCGGCGAAGCGGCTCGAAGATCGCGCTCAAACGGCTGTCGAGCAGGCGGCGGGTGGCGCCTTGCAGGCGCAGGCTCGCAATGGCCGAGATGTTGCCCACGAAGTCGAGCAGGCGTGCCACGTAGCGGCGCTGGGCCCGGTTTTCGCGGTCGGCCAGGCGCATGAGCGGGCCGTCGAAGCGCACGATCACCACCGCCGTCAGCAGGAAGCCGGCCACAGCCAAGGCCCCTGTGAGCTGGGAGAGCAGGGCCAGCGCAATCAGCGGCCCGGCAAGGTTGATGAGGTTTTGCAGATAGATGAACTGGCTTTCGGTGAAGCCCGACAAGGCACTGCTGGCCTGCGCCACGCGGTGCTGAAGGTCACCCGAATGGTGCTGGTCGTGCCAGGCCAGCGGCGCGCGCGACAGGCGCACGTACATCGCGTCGGCCACGCTGCGGCGCACGCGCAGCGCGACCGTGCGCTCCATCACGCGCGCCGGGCCGTGCAGCGCCCACACGCCCACCTGCAGCGCCAAGATGCCCGCGATCCAGCGACCCGCGGCGGCCAGGCCGGCGCTGCCGCCCATCTGGATGGTGTTGATAGCCTGCGCCGCCATCCACGGCATGGCGAGCTTCACCAGTTGCGAGCCCGCCAGCATGGCAAGCGCTGTGGCCATCAGCGCGCGTGCACCGGTGGCGTGCTGCCAGACGTGGCGGTAAAGCTCAACGATCGGGGTCGCGGTGGCGGGGGTGGTGCGGGGAGCAAGCGCAGCGGAAGGCGAAGGCATCAGGGGCGAGGTGCAGCACGAGCAGCTGGCTCGCGCGAGCACTGTAGGGAAACGCACTTCGCCGTGATAGTCGGGGCCGCGCCAGACTTCGTGTCAGAAGTTCGCTGACACGCTGCGCTGCCCACCCGGCAGCGGCCCCGAAGGTTCGCTCAGTCGACGTCGTTCTTGGTTGCGCCGCGAACATTCATGGCCATCAGACAAACCTGAAGTGCCACCAGCGCCCATGCCTGCGCACCCCAGCCCCAGATGATCCACAAGACATTGCTGCCAAGGAAGAGCCAAAAGCCGTAGGCGCGAAGGGTCTCC
>JBBRFR010000214.1:0-7126 GCA_038241485.1 Burkholderiales bacterium | reverse complement strand
ACGGCCGCGGCGTTTCTGGCGCATCTCGGGCGACAAGATCGGCGCGTCGACCATCACCAGGCCGCCCACTTTCTGACCGCTGCGTGACGCATAACGCAGCCCCGGGAAGCCGCCGAACGAGTGCGCCACCACCACCGGCTTGGTGCTGCTCTCGAACAGGCCTGCGGCTTCAGCCACCGCGCCCACTTCCTGCGACAGCAGCTCGATGGAATAACTCTCGCGCCAGTCGGAGCCGCCCATGCCCGACCACGACAATGCGGCCACGCGAAAGTCGTCGGCGAAGAAGGGGGCGATGAAAGTCCACCAGTCGGCATGTGCGCGGTTGCCGTGCAGCAGCAACAGGCCGGGCTTGCCCACCTCGCCCCAGGTGAGGGTTTCGATCTGCGCGCCTTCGACCGCGGTGAACGAGCGCTGCGGCACCCGCTGCACGGCCTGCTCGAACCAGCGCGGGGCCTCGGGTTTCTCCCCTTTGAAAGGGGCCAGCGGGGCCTGAATGTTCAAGTCTTTGGAGGTGGTTTCGGTCACGGCTCGGCCTGTGCGAATGGAAACTCAGGTATGTGAGGGCTTCAATGCTTTTGTCGCAAACGAGACTTGCCCAGTCCCTGTGTTGATCTATAAAACAGACCTGCACTGGCCATGGACGCTGAGACCAAGCGGCCCCGTTTAGAAAAATCAGTCTGCCAGAGAATCGCAGCTTGCGCCACCGGGCAACCCCAAGGCGGCTGCCCGTCGTTTCACTTTTGGAGAGAGCCATGAATTTCACGATGTCTGAACGGCAAATCTACTGGCGCGAGCGTGTTGTCGCGTTCATTGACAAATACGTTTACCCGGCCGTGCCCACCTACTATGCCCAAATGAAGGCCTTCGGTGACAACCGCTGGCAAGTTGTGCCGGTGGTCGAGGAGCTGAAGGCCATCGCCAAAAAAGAAGGCCTGTGGAACCTCTTCTTGCCCAAGGATTCGTTGCCTGAAGACAGCCCCTACCGTGGCGCGGGGTTGACCAACCTCGAATACGCGGTATGCGCTGAAGAAATGGGCAAAGTGGGTTTTGCCTCCGAGGTCTTCAACTGCTCGGCACCCGACACCGGCAACATGGAAGTGCTGGCGCGCTACGCCAATGACGCGCAGAAGAAGCAGTGGATGGAGCCCCTGCTCGACGGCAAAATCCGCTCGGCCTTCTTGATGACCGAGCCGGCCGTGGCCTCGTCTGACGCGACCAACATCGCGATGGAGATCAAGCGCGACGGCGACTTCTACGTGCTCAACGGCCGCAAGTGGTGGTCGTCGGGCGTGGGTGACCCGCGCTGCAAGATCGCCATCGTGATGGGCAAGAGCAACCCCGATGCAGCCTCACACTCGCAGCAGTCGCAAGTGCTGGTGCCGCTCGACACCCCGGGGGTCGAAGTGATCCGCATGCTGCCGGTGTTTGGCTTCGACGACGCACCGCACGGCCATGCCGAAGTGGTGTTCAAAGACGTGCGCGTGCCGGCTGAAAACATCTTGCTCGGCGAAGGCCGGGGTTTCGAGATCGCTCAAGGCCGCTTGGGCCCGGGCCGCATTCACCACGGCATGCGCACCATCGGCAGCGCCGAAGTGGCGTTGGAGAAGATGATGAAACGCCTGCAGTCGCGCGTGGCCTTCGGCAAGCGCATCATCGACCAATCGTTGTGGGAAGAGCGCATCGCCACCGCCCGTATCGACATCGAAATGACGCGTCTGATGTGCCTCAAGGCCGCCGACATGATGGACAAGGCGGGCAACAAGGTCGCGCGGCTTGAGATCGCGATGATCAAGGTGGCCGCACCACGCATGGCGCTGAAGATCATCGACGACGCCATTCAAGCGCACGGCGCCGGTGGTGTGTCTGAAGACTTTGGCCTGGCCAAGCAGTACGCCAGCATGCGCACCATGCGCCTCGCAGATGGGCCGGACGAGGTGCATAACCGGGCGATTGCGCGTTGGGAAATGGGCAAGTACCGGGCGCCGGCCAAGGCGTAGGCAGCTTCAAGCGTTCTTTGGACGCAAAGACACGCAAAGAAGAAGCAAAGGGCGCAAAGGGATCAAGAGTTCTTTGCGCCCTTGGTTATTCACCTTTGCGGTCTTTGCGTCCAACAAGACGCCGGCAAAGCGCGTCAGCCCGCCGCCATCGCCTTGCCCACCTCGTTGCGCCCTTGCTCGCTGCCGCTTAGCGGCACGACTTCTTCGTCGCGGTCCGAGATGGCTTCGAACTGCGCCGCGACCTGGTCGTCAGCATCGGCTCCGGTGCCGATGTACGTGCCCATGGTCATGGTCACATAGCTGCGCGCAAAGGTGCCTGCACCGGCGTTGAGGATCACGCGCGTCGGCGCATCTTCAGACACCAGGTACAGCAGGCCAGGCGTGACTGCCGAGGGCGCCAGCTTGTCGAGCACCACCTGTGGCATCAGCCCTTCGGTCATGGCGGTGGCCGCGGTTGGGGCCAGGCAGTTGACCTTGACGTTGTCTTTCGCACCTTCGATCGAGAGCGTTTGCATCAGGCCCACCAACGCCATCTTGGCGGCGCCGTAGTTCGACTGGCCGAAGTTGCCGAACAGGCCCGACGACGAGGTGGTGTTGACGATGCGGCCGTATTTCTGGGCACGCATGATGTCCCACACCGCCTTGCAGCAGTTGACGGCGCCCATCAGGTGTACGTCGACGACGATTTTGAAGTCGGCGATCTCCATCTTGCTGAAGCTTTTGTCGCGCAGGATGCCGGCGTTGTTGACGAGGATGTCGACGCGGCCCCAGGTGTCCATGGTGAGCTTGACCATGGCTTGCACGGCGTCGAAATCGGTGACCGAGCCGACGCTGGCGATCGCTTCGCCGCCGGCAGCCTTGATCTCTTGGGCCACCGCTTCGGCGCCCGGGCCGAGGTCGTTCACGACCACTTTTGCGCCACGCTGGGCGAGGGCCAGGGCGTGCTCACGGCCGAGGCCGCCGCCTGCGCCTGTCACGATGGCGACGCGGCCGTCAAAGTTAATGCTCATAGTCCTCTTTCAAAATATCTGGTATGTTTATTCAGACAAAAAATTGCCCCATCTACATAGGGCAATTCAACTCGCGGAGATGGTAGGTTAGAAAACTCGGTTGGTGTTTGACGGGCTTCCCCGCCGATCTGATTTCGCCTGCTTCGCTCACCTCATTTAACCAGCAAGGAAGAGACATGTCGTTGTTCAATCTCACAGGCAAGGTCGCCGTCATCACCGGCTCGTCGCGCGGCATTGGCAAGGCGATTGCCGAACGCATGGCCGAGCATGGCGCCAAGGTGGTGATCTCTTCACGCAAGCCCGAGCCCTGTGCCGAGGTGGCTGCCGCCATCAACAAGGCGCGCGGCGCGGGCACGGCGATCTCGATCCCCGCCAACATCTCGTCGAAAGACGAGCTCAAGCACCTGGTGGACGAAACCACGCGCCAGCTCGGCAAGATCGACATCGTGGTGTGCAACGCGGCGTCGAACCCTTACTACGGCCCGATGGCTGGCATCGAAGACGACCAGTTCCTCAAGATTTTGCAGAACAACGTGATCGCCAATCACTGGCTGATCAACTTCGCGGTGCCGCAGATGATCGAGCGCAAAGATGGCGCGGTGATCATCGTCTCAAGCATCGGCGGCCTGCGCGGCTCGCCCGTGATCGGCGCCTACAACGTGTCGAAGGCAGCCGACTTCCAGCTCGCGCGCAACCTCGCGGTCGAATACGGCCCGCACAACGTGCGTGTGAATTGCATCGCCCCCGGTTTGATCAAGACCGATTTCGCCAAGGCGCTGTGGGAGAACCCCGACACCTTGAAGCGTGCCACCTCCGGCTCGCCGCTGCGCCGCATTGGCGAGCCCGACGAAATTGCCGGCGCGGCCGTGTTCCTTGCGTCGGCCGCGGGCTCGTTCATGACCGGCCAGGCGCTGGTGGTCGACGGCGGCGCCACCATCTGATTCACCCAGGGCCACACACCATGTCCACAGCAACTGCCGAGCTGCAAGGATTTCGCGAACAAACCCGTGCCTGGCTGGAGCAAAACTGCCCGCCGGAGATGCGCAAACCCGTCACCCACGAAGACGACGTCTGTTGGGGTGGGCGCCACTGGAAGTTCTCTTCTGAGGCGCAAAAGACCTGGCTGCAACGCATGGCCGAAAAAGGCTGGACGGTGCCGACCTGGCCGCGTGAATACGGCGGCGGTGGCCTGAGTGCCGACGAAGCCAAGATCCTTGGGCAAGAGATGCGCGCGCTCGGTTGCCGCTCGCCGGTGCAGAGCTTCGGCATCTGGATGTTGGGCCCGGCCTTGTTGAAGTTTGGCTCGCACGAACAAAAGCTCGAGTTCCTGCCGCCCATCGCACGGGGTGAGATCCGCTGGTGCCAGGGTTACTCCGAGCCCAACGCCGGCTCCGACCTCGCGTCGCTGCAAACGCGGGCTGAAGCGCGTGTTGATGAGAAGGGCGACCACTTCAACGTCAACGGCCAGAAGATCTGGACGTCATACGCTGACAAGGCCGACTGGATCTTCTGCCTGGTCCGCACCGACCCGGCCGCCAAGAAACACACCGGCATCAGCTTCGTGCTGTTTGACATGGCGACACCGGGTGTCTCCACCAAACCCATTCTGCTGATCTCGGGCAAATCACCGTTCTGCGAAACCTTCTTTGACAACGTGCGTGTCGAGAAGAAAAACCTGGTGGGCACGCTGAACGCCGGCTGGGACGTGGCCAAGTACCTGCTCACCCACGAGCGCGAAATGATCGGTGGCATGGGTGACCGTGGCGCGAGCCGCCCGCTCGGTCAGGTGGCCGCACAGCAGCTGGGAAGCGATGCGCTGGGCCGGCTCGACGAGCCGGTGTTGCGCGCCCAGATCGCGCAGTTCGAGGTCGACGAAGCGGCCTTCCGCATCACCATGGAGCGTGTGGTCGACATGGCCAAGGCTGGCCAGGGCAACCCGGCGTTTTCATCCGCGCTGAAGTACTACGGCTCCGAGCTCAACAAACGCCGCTTCGAGTTGCTGATGCAAGCCGGCGGCAGCGAGGCGCTCGAGTGGGAAAGTGAGCGCAGCCAGCACGGCGGCACCGCGCGCACCTGGTTGCGCACCAAGGGCAACTCGATCGAAGGCGGCACGACCGAAGTGCAGCTCAACGTCATTGCCAAACGAATCCTCAATCTGCCCGGAGCCTGAACCGATGTCGCGGCGCCCGCGTCGCTGCGCGCCGGCCCCCGAGGCGGGCGCGCAATGGCTTGGGGCGGCCCGGCGCTCATGGCGCTCTCCTTTGTCGTCTAGTTAGCTGATTGGATTGAATTCATGGCACTCGTACTCACCGAAGAACAAGGCATGCTGCGCGACAGCGCACGCAGCTTCATCGCCGACAACGCCCCCGTGGCCCAACTGCGCCAGCTGCGCGACAAGCGCGACGCCGATGGTTTTTCGCGCAAGCTCTGGGCGCAGTTTGCTCAGATGGGCTTCACCGGCATCCTGGCGCCCGAGTCGCATGAAGGCATGGGCCTGGGGCAGGTGGAAGCCGGTGTGGTGATGGAAGAGATCGGCCGCAACCTCACGGCCTCGCCCTTTCTCGCCTCCAGCGTCGTCGCTGCCACCGCGCTGCTGCACGGTGGCAGCGATGCGCAGAAGACCGCCTTTGTGCAGAAGATCGCTCAGGGCGAACTCATCGCCACGCTGGCCGTCGACGAAGGTCGCAAACACGACCCGGCGTTCACTGCGCTCACCGCCGAAAAGTCGGCCAGCGGCTACACGCTCGACGGCAGCAAGACCTTCGTGCTCGACGGCCACGTGGCCGACCTGCTGGTCGTGGCCGCCCGCACCGCTGGCACGGCCGGTGACAAGGCGGGCATCACGCTCTTCCTCGTCGACCGCGCCACAGCCGGCGTAGAAGTCGAGCGTGTGTTGATGGTCGATGCACACAACGCTGCGCGCATCCGCTTCAACCAGGTGGCGGTGCCGGCTTCGGCCGTGCTCGGCACGGAAGGCGAAGGCTGGGCCGCGCTCGATGCTGCACTCAACGCAGGACGCGTGGCCGCCGCTGCCGAGTTGCTGGGCCTGGCCGAAGAAGCCTTTGCACGCACGCTGGCTTATCTGAAAGAGCGCAAGCAGTTCGACCGCATCGTGGGCGAGTTCCAGGCGCTGCAGCACCGCGCCGCCGTGCTCTACACCGAGATCGAGATGACACGCGCCACGGTGCTCAAGGCCCAGCAGGCGCTCGACGACCAGTCGCCGTTGGCAGGCGGCTTGGCCTCGGTCGCCAAGGCCAAGGCTGGCACCACCGCCACGCTGGCGGTGCAAGAAGGTGTGCAACTGCACGGCGGCATGGGCATGACCGACGAGTTCGAGATGGGTTTCTTCATGAAGCGCGCCCGGGTGCTGCAAGAGCTGTTTGGCGACGCCAACTTCCACGCCGACCTGCTGGCCCAGCTGAAGAAGTACTGAAATCAGCGGCTTCGTGGGTCAGCGCGCCTTGACCCCCGCCGCCTGCGGCGCCAGCGCATTGCTCGCCAGCAGCGGGGCCCCGGCCGGGGTGTGCTCGCGTATCGCCGAGGCAGCGGCCTCATCTTCGCCCTGGCGAAAGCTGCGTTGTCGGTGGGCCGCCAGCGTGGCTTCAGGGCTTCGTGTGCAGGCCGGTGAGCAACAGGGCGAGACAGGCCTCGACCACTCTGCCGCACTCAGGCGCCCGTCGGTCTTGTGCGGACCTGCGGCGCTGCACTGCATCAGCGCCCGCTGAAGCGTGGCGGGCGTTTAGCGGCCCAGGCCGCGGCGCCTTCTTTCAGGTCTGCCGACTGTGCGGCGCGGGCGATGTCGCGCTGCAGCTCGGTCGGGTCGAGCACGCCGCGGGCGATGCGAGTGAGGTGCTTTTTCATGCCCAGCAGCGCGAGTGGTGCCATGCCGGCCAGCGTGTGCGTGAGCGCGTCGGCGGTGCGCTCCAGGGCGTCGGCCTCGACCAGGTGGGTCAAGAAACCGCTGCTCAGCATCTCGTCGGCCTCGATCTTCTCGGCGGTGAGAAAGAGCCGCTTGGCCATGTTGATGCCGAGGCGGCTCACGTAACGCTCCATGCCGCGTTGGTAAAAGTGCAGACCCAGGCGCGCGGCCGGCATGAACATGTCGACCTTGGGTGAGCC
>JBBRFR010000213.1:0-7127 GCA_038241485.1 Burkholderiales bacterium | reverse complement strand
CCGAGTGGGCCGAGATCTGGAGCGCCGCCACGGGTCAGCAGGTGCCTTGACGGCGGTTCTGCGCCCCAGCCAGTGGCTCAGGCGCGGCCGACGAAGGCGACGAACAGCTCGCCCACCGCGCCGATCACCCGGCCGTGCCATCGTGGCCGACCATGCCCCCGCAATAGACGCTCAGACGCACGCGTATGCGTTTATTCCGGTGCAAATCGAGCTATTTCAAAAGAGGGCACGCGAGCTAGCACTCTCTTACAAAGAAACGAGAGAAGAGGGCCCAAAGCGCCTCACACCTGCCGATTCAGTGCTCAACCGGCATCGCAACATGCCGAAGACCACTGACCATGCCCAGCCACCGCATTCCCTCTTCTTCCGCAGACCGCCCGGTCGACGCCGCCGAGCCCTCGCCGGCTCCGTGGTGGCGCCGCCTGGCACGTGCCGACTTTGCCGCCTGGCAGTGCAGTGCACTGGGTGTCGTCGCCGGGCTGTGCACGGGGGTCGCCAGTGGCGGCAGCGCCTGGGCTTGGCTGGCGGGCGCCGGCCTGTTCGCCGCCGGCGTGCTGATCGACCGCCGCCACGCCGCAAGCCACCGCACACTGCAGCGCGCCACCGCCGAGTACCTGGCGGGCGCCGAAGGCGTGGGCCGTGACGTGCTGCCCGTGTGGAGCGGCCACATCGAAACCTCTCGCGTGCAGATGGAAAGCGCCATCGCCTCATTGACCGAGCGCTTCGCCGGCATCGTCGACAAGCTAGACCAGGCCATGCGCGCCTCTGACATGGCGGGCAGCTCGGGGCAGGGCGAAGGCCAGGGCGTGGTGGCCGTGTTCGCCAACAGCAACAAGGAACTCAACGCCGTGCTGGAGTCGCTGCGCAGTGCGATGGCGAGCAACAGCGTGATGCGCGACGAGGTGCAAAGCCTGCACCGATTCATCGACGAGCTACAGCAGATGGCCGCCGAGGTGGCCAACATCGCGGCACAAACCAACCTGCTGGCCATCAATGCCGCCATCGAAGCCGCGCACGCCGGCGAGACCGGCCGCGGCTTTTCGGTGCTGGCGCAAGAGGTGCGCAAGCTCTCGGCCATGTCGGGCGAAACCGGCAAGCGCATGACTGGCAAGGTGGCCTTGGTGGCCGAGGCCATCGCCAAGGCGCGCCGCAGCGCCGAGGCGTCGGCCAAGCGCGAGGCGGCCTCCATCGGGGGCTGCGAGGCCTCGATCAATGGCGTGCTCAACGGCTTTCGCAGCGTGACCGACGCGCTGGCCGAGTCGGCCGACGTGCTCAAGCGCGAGAGCGTGGGCATTCAGGCCGAGGTGGGTGAAGCCCTCGTGCAGCTGCAGTTTCAAGACCGCGTGAGCCAGGTGATGACGCATGTGCGCCAGAACATGGCCCAGCTGCCCGAGCGGCTCGCGCAAAGCCGCATCACCTACGAGCGTGACGGTGTGCTGGAGCCGGTGGACGTGCGCGCGCTGCTGGCCGAGCTGGAAAAGACCTACGCCACGGCCGAAGAGCGCAAAACGCACGACGGTGGCGGCGCGGCCGGCGCGCCCAAGAACGAAGAGATCACCTTCTTTTAAGCAAGCCCTCAGCAAACGAACGACCCGAGAACCCACATGGCCAAGAGCATTTTGATCGTCGACGACTCCGCCTCCGTGCGGCAGGTGGTGAGCATTTCCCTGCGGCACGCAGGCTATGACGTGATCGAGGGCGTGGACGGCAAGGACGCGCTTTCCAAGCTCACTGGCCAGAAGGTGCACCTGATCATCAGCGACGTGAACATGCCCAACATGGATGGCATCAGCCTCGTGAAGGCGGTGAAGCAGATGCCGGCCTACAAGTTCACGCCGATCGTGATGCTGACCACCGAATCGCAAGACGCCAAGAAGCGAGAGGGCCAGGAGGCCGGCGCCAAGGCCTGGATCGTCAAACCTTTCAAGCCCGAGCAGCTGCTGGGCGTGGTGCAAAAGCTCGTACTGCCATGACACCCGGAGTTCACATGGCCAAACGCACCCCTCCCGCCGAGAGCCGCGCGCACGTGTTGCGCGTCGAAGGCGAAATGACCATCTACCGCGCCGCCGAGCTCAAGCAGACCTTGCTCGACGCCGTGGCCGCTCAGCCCGTGGTCGAAGTCGACCTGTCGGCGGTGAGCGAGTTCGACTCTGCCGGCCTGCAGCTCCTGATGCTGGCCAAGCGCAGCGCGCAGGCCGCCCAGCGCGAGCTGCGCCTGGTGGGCCACAGCCCTGCGGTGCTGGACGTGATCCAGCTGTTCGACCTGGCCGCCTTCTTCGGCGACCCGCTGGTGGTGCCCTCGGCTGCGGCCTGAGGCCCCGGCTTCTCCCGGAACAGACCCATGAACCTCGATCAGGCCCTTCAAACGTTTTTCGCTGAAAGCCGTGAGCTGCTGGACGCCATGGAAGCCATGCTGCTGGCCATGAGCCAGGAGTGCGACCCCGAAACCGTCAACGCGGTCTTTCGCGCGGCCCACACCATCAAAGGCTCGGCCGGCCTGTTCGGGCTCGACCCGGTGGTGGCCTTCACTCACGTGGTGGAAAGTGTGCTTGATGAAGTGCGCGAAGGCCGCGTGGCCGTCGACGACGCACTGGTCGCCTTGTTGCTCAAATGCAGCGACCACATTCGTGCCTTGGTCGACGCGGTAGAAGCCGACGCGAACCAGCTTGACCCCGAGTTGGCGGCGCGTGGCGAGCCCTTGTTGGCCCAGCTGCGCCGCCACCTGGCCCCCGCCGCACGGCAGGCGCTGGTGGAAAGAGATGAAAGTGCCGCTTTCCAGCGCATGGCCAACCGCAACCACGAGCACGACCCTTGGCACATCTCGGTGCGCTTCGGGCGCGATGTGCTGCGCAACGGCATGGACCCTCTCTCGTTCATCCGCTACCTCGGCACGCTGGGCACCATCACCGACATCGTGACCGTGCATGACGCGATGCCGACGGCTGAAGCGATGGACCCGGAGTCGTGCTACCTCGGCTTCGAGATCGCATTCAAGAGCAAGGCCGACAAAGCCGCCATCGAAAGCGTGTTCGACTTCGTGCTCGACGACTGCACCCTGCGCATCGTGCCGCCGCGCAGCCGCATTGAAGAGTTCATCGCCCTCATCGACAGCCTGCCGCTGGAGTCGGCCCGCCTGGGCGAAATGCTGGTGCGCTGCGGCACCGTCACCGCCCACGAGTTGGAAGCTGCCCTGAACGCGCAGAAGCTTGCCGTCGGGCAGCCGCTGCCGCTGATCGGCGACGTGCTGATGGAGCAGGAGAGCGTTGCCGCGCCGGTGGTGGCCGCGGCGCTCGAGAAGCAAAAGCGCGTGAGAGAAAGCAAGGCGCAAGAGAGCCAGTCGGTGCGTGTTGATGCCGACAAGCTCGATCGCCTGATCAACCTGGTGGGCGAGCTGATCATTGCGTCGGCCGGTGCCAACCTGATTGCGCGCAAGGCCCGCAACGTCGAGCTGCAAGAAGCCAACTCGGTGCTGTCGGCCCTGGTGGAAGACGTGCGCGACAGCGCGCTGCAGCTGCGCATGGTGAAGATCGGTGCCACCTTCAGCCGCTTCCAGCGCGTGGTGCACGATGTGTCGCGCGAGCTGGGCAAAGACATACAACTGGTGGTCAGCGGCGAAGACGCCGAACTCGACAAAACCGTGGTCGAGAAGATCGGCGACCCGCTGATGCACCTGGTACGCAACGCCATCGACCACGGCATCGACTCGCCCGAACTGCGTGCGCAGCGCGGCAAGCCGCCGATCGGCACCGTGCGCCTCAATGCGTACCACGACTCCGGCAGCATCGTGATCGAGGTGGGCGACGATGGCGGTGGCCTCAACCGCGAGAAGATCATGGCCAAGGCGCTCGAGCGTGGCCTGGTCGAACCCGGCAAAACGCTGAGCGATGCCGAGATCTACGGCCTCGTCTTCGAGCCCGGCTTCTCTACCGCCGAGGCCGTCACCAACCTGTCGGGCCGCGGCGTGGGCATGGACGTGGTCAAGCGCAACATCGTGGCGCTGCGCGGCAGCGTGAGCATTGCGAGCGTGCCAGAGCAAGGCACCACCGTTACGGTGCGGCTGCCGCTCACGCTGGCCATCATCAACGGCTTCCAGATCGGCGTGGGCAAGGCCGTCTTCGTGGTGCCGCTCGACATGGTCGACGAGTGTGTGGAGTTCACCGCCGAAGGCGACCACGATTACACCGACCTGCGCGGCCAGGTGCTGCCTTTCATCCGCCTGCGTGAGCTCTTTGAAGTGACCGGCTCGGCCAGTGCGCGCCCGAACATCGTGGTGGTCAAACATGCCGGGCAGAAATTTGGCCTCGTCGTCGACACCTTGCTCGGCGAGGCGCAGACAGTCATCAAGCCACTCTCGAAGATGTTTGCACAGGTGCGCGGCATCAGCGGTTCCAGCATTCTGGGCAGCGGCGACGTTGCGCTCATTCTTGACGTGCCGGCGCTGATGCAGCGTGCCGGTACGCCTGTGCACGCCAAGGGCAGACTAGCCGGCGTGGTGTCGTCGGTGTGAACCGGCGCTTTGTTGCTCAACGTGAAGCACGTGCTCTTACTTGATGAATTCCACGCTGCTGCCGGTGCTGCCGAGCCGGTGCACAGCGAAACCCACGCGGCATTGACCCACTAGTTGTTCCTTCAGAGGCAGTTCATGTTTTCCAATTTGAAAATCGGCGTCCGACTCATCGTCGGCTTCATCCTGGTTGCCGGCATCAGCGCGGTGGTCGGGTTCATCGGCATCTCCAACACGGGCAAGATCAACGACATGGCCGACCACATGTACGACAAAGAGCTCTTGGGCCTGTCGTATGTCAAAGAGGCCAACATCAACCTCATTTACGTCGGCCGTGCGCGCAGCAACTACCTGCTGGCCACGACGCAAGAAGAGCGTGAGCGTCATCTGGCAACGATTGCCAAGTCAAGCGCCACGGTCGTTGACATGATGGACAAGGCCCGCCCGCTGTTCACTCTGGATCGCGGCAAGCAGATCTTCGCCTCGTTCTCGACCCAGTGGCAGGACTACCAGCAAGACATGCAGCGCGTCATGACCATGGCCGCCACCAAGAAGCTGAGTGAGCGCGACGAGGCGCTCATGCAGACACTCGAGTCGGTTCGGCTGAAGGCCAACTCGCTCGACGACATGCTGACCGAGCTGACAAAAATGAAGGAAACGCTCGCAAAGAACGCGTCGGACGAGACCACGGCGCTGTATGAGACAAGCCGCACTTTGATGCTGGGCGTGATGACCGGCGGCGTATTGTTCGGCATTGCCCTGGGCTTCTTCATCAGCCGCAGCGTGACGAAGCCTTTGTCGCGCGCGGTGGATGCCGCCAACAGCTTGGCCGGTGGCGACCTGTCGGTGCAGATCGAAGTCGCTGGCAAGGACGAAACGGCGCAACTGTTGCTGGCCATGAAGAACATGGTCGCCAAACTCTCGCAAGTGGTGACTGACGTGAACGGCGGCGCTGAGGCGCTGGCCGGGGCCTCTGAAGAGGTGAGCGCCACCGCGCAGTCGCTCTCGCAAGCCAGCAGCGAACAGGCAGCGGGCGTGGAAGAAACCAGCGCGTCGATCGAGCAGATGACGGCCTCGATCACGCAGAACACCGAGAACGCCAAGATCACCGACGGCATGGCGACCAAGGCCGCGAGCGACTCGGCCGAAGGCGGCGAGGCCGTGCGTGCCACGGTGGCGGCGATGAAGCAGATCGCCCAGAAGATCGGCATCATCGACGACATCGCCTACCAGACCAACCTGCTCGCGCTGAACGCCGCGATCGAAGCGGCGCGTGCCGGCGAACACGGCAAGGGCTTTGCGGTGGTGGCGGCCGAGGTGCGCAAGCTGGCCGAGCGCAGCCAGATCGCTGCGCAAGAAATCGGCACCGTGGCCAGCAGCAGCGTTGAGCTGGCCGAAAAGGCCGGGCGCTTGCTCGACCAGATGGTGCCCAACATCAAGAAGACGAGCGACCTGGTGCAAGAGATCACGGCCGCATCGGAAGAACAGAGTTCAGGCGTCAGCCAGATCAACAGCGCGGTGAGCCAGCTGAGCCAGACCACGCAGCAAAACGCCAGCAGCTCAGAAGAGCTGGCCGCCACGGCCGAAGAGATGAGCAGCCAAGCCGAACAACTGCAGCAAACCATGAGCTTCTTCAAGCTCAGCGGCGTGGCCCGCACCGCGCTGGCCAGCGCACCCACCGAGCCACCGCGGCGCACGGCGGCCACCAAAGTGGCCAAGCCGCCCAAAGGCCGGCGCAACCCGCAAGGTTTTGGCCTGTCGCCCGGTCTGGCCCTGTCGGCCGCTGGCGAGACCGCCGATGAATTGCAATTTGCCAAGTTCTGAGGAGACCTGCCCCATGAATGCACTTGTAGAGACACGCGCCGCTGCTCAGGTGGCCCGAGCGGCCGCGCTGGAGCCGGCGCAGTACCTGACCTTTCAGCTTGGGGGCGAGGCGTTTGCCATCGGCATCCTGGCGATCAAGGAGATCATCGAATTCAGCAGCCTGACCGAGGTGCCGATGATGCCGGCCTGCGTGCGCGGCGTGATCAACCTGCGCGGCGCGGTGGTGCCGGTGATGGACTTGCAGGCACGCTTCGGGCGCCAGGCCAGCGTGGTGACCAAACGCACCTGCATCGTGATCGTGGAGGTGGAGGCCGATGCCGCCACCGAACGTGAGCGCCAGGTGATCGGCGTGGTGGTCGATGCCGTCAACGAGGTGCTGGACATTGCGCTGGCCGACATCGAGCCACCACCGGTTTTCGGGGCGCGCATTCGCACCGACTTCATACACGGCATGGGCAAGGTGCGCGGCAGGTTCGTGATCCTGCTCAACGTTGACCAAGTGCTGTCGCTGAGTGATCTCGACGCCCTGGGCCAAGCCACTGAATCACTGGCCCTTCCGGCCTGACACCACAGCGAACCGTTAACTGGAGATTGAAATGTTCAAGAACATGAAGGTGGCTTCACGCCTGGCACTGGGCTTCGGCCTGGTCAGTCTGTTGTTGCTCGTGGTGGCCGCCATAGGGCTGGTGCGCCTGTCGGGCATGAACGACAGCATCGAGCTGCTCGTGAAGGACCGCTACGCCAAGGTGGTGGTCACCAACGCCGTGAGCACCGAGGTGAACAACATCGCGCGCTACCT
>JBBRFR010000212.1:0-7144 GCA_038241485.1 Burkholderiales bacterium | reverse complement strand
CCCAATGACGCCGTCGCCATCTGAGTGGGTACAGCGCTGGTCGCACCTGGTTTCTGCGGGTGGGAGCGTGCTTGACGTGGCCTGCGGCAGCGGCCGTCACCTGCGGTGGTTCGCCGCACGAGGCTGCCGGGTGACCGGGGTCGACCGCGATGCGGGGGCGATCGAGCCGCTGCGCGGTGTGGCTGAAATTCTGCTCGCCGACATCGAAAACGGCCCCTGGCCATTCACTGGCCGTTACTTTGATGCTGTGGTCGTGACCAATTACCTCTGGCGCCCCCTGCTGCCCACCTTGGTCGGCAGCCTGGCCGAGGGCGGCGTGCTGATCTACGAAACCTTTGCCGACGGCCAGCAGACGGTCGGCAAACCCTCTAACCCCAACTTCCTGCTGCAGCCCGGGGAACTGTTGCAGGCCGCACAGGGTCTGGATGTCGTGGCCTACGAAAACGGATTTCTCAACAACCCAGCCCGCCATGTGCAACGCATCACAGCGGTCAAACCGCGGGCCAATGTCACGGCCCGGCCCCGCCACCATCTGCCCCCCGGGGCGGCCCCCTCAGGGCGGCTAAAATCGTCGGATTCCGAGGAACCCGCATGAAACCCATTGTTGGCAGCATCGTCGCGCTGATCACGCCGATGTTTGAGGACGGCAGCGTCGACTACGACGCGCTGCGTCGCCTGATTGACTGGCACATCGCCGAAGGCACCGACTGCATCGGCGTCGTTGGCACCACAGGCGAATCGCCCACGGTGTCGGTCGAAGAGCACTGCGAAATCATTCGTGTCGCGGTCGAGCAAGCGCGTGGCCGCGTGCCCGTGATGGCCGGCACTGGCGGCAACTCCACCCGCGAAGCCATCGAGCTGTCGCGTTACGCCAAAAAGGTCGGCGCCGATTGCACGCTGTCGGTGGTGCCCTACTACAACAGGCCCTCGCAAGAAGGCATTTACGCCCACTTCAAGGCCATCGCCGAAGCGGTCGACGTGCCGATGGTGCTTTACAACGTGCCCGGCCGCACCGTGGCCGATATGTTGCCCGAGACCACGCTGCGTTTGGCGCAGGTGCCTGGCGTCATCGGCATCAAAGAAGCCACCGGCAACATCGAACGTGCCTGCACCCTGATCAAGAACGCGCCCAAGGGCTTCTCGATCTACTCGGGCGACGACCCCACCGCCGTGGCGCTGATGCTGCTGGGTGGCCATGGCAACGTGAGCGTCACCGCCAACGTGGCGCCGCGCGCGATGCACGAGCTGTGTATGGCCGCCGTCGCCGGCAAAGCCAAAGAGGCTGCAGAGATTCACCTCAAGCTGCTGCCATTGCACAAGAACCTGTTCGTTGAATCGAGCCCCACGCCCACCAAGTGGGCTCTCTCCCGTCTGGGCCATTGCGGTGCCACCGTGCGCCTGCCCATCCTTCCCCTCACCCCCGCCGGCCAATCGGCGGTGGAACAAGCGTTGCGTGAGTCGGGTCTGCTCTGAGTTGATGCCACCGCCTCGTTTACGGGCGCGGCTCTCCCCACCTCCCTTCACTCGCCTCGCATGGCAGACCGGTTCCCGGCTGCTCCCCTTTCGGAGATGCTCAACGTGATTCGCTTCCCCCTCAGTTCTGTTGTTGCCAGCCTGGTGCTCCTGGGCACCCTGGCCGCTTGCTCGTCCATCGACGGCGTGGTGTCCGGCGACAAGATCGACTACCGCAACGCCACTGCCAAGCCCACACCGCTTGAAGTGCCGCCCGACCTGACGCAACTCGCCGTTGACCCGCGTTACGCGCCGCAGGCGGGTGTGATCAGCGCGGCTGCGCTTCAGGCACCCAGCGTGGCGGCGTCAGCACCGGTCACCAACCAGGTGGCCCCGGCGGCGCTGGGCAATGTGCGCATCGAACGCCAGGGCAGCCTGCGCTACCTCAGCACCCCTCAAACACCCGAGCAACTCTGGCCACAGCTGCAGGACTTCTGGAAAGAGCGAGGCTTGGCCCTGGCAGTCGATCAGCCCGACGTTGGCGTGATGGAAACCGATTGGGCCGAAAACCGCGCCAAGCTGTCCGACGACATCGTCCGCAAGACGCTGGGCAAGGTCTTCGACTCGTTGTTCTCTACCGGCGAGCGCGACAAGTACCGTACCCGCGTCGAGCGCACGGCCCAGGGCAGCGAGATCTACATCGTCCACCGCGGCATGGAAGAGGTCTACACCAACCAGCTCAAGGACACCACCACCTGGAAGCCGCGGCCGAGCGAGAGCTTGCTCGAAGGCGAGATGTTGTCGCGCCTGATGGTCAAGCTCGGCGCCAAGGACCAGGTGGCCAAGGCGGCCGTGGCCCAGACGGCAGCCGCCGCGCCGGTCGCCCCGGCACGGGCCCGCGTGCTCAACGGCCGCCCCGCCGCCACGCTGCAAATCGACGAAGGTTTCGACCGCGCCTGGCGCCGTGTCGGCTTGGCGCTCGACCGAAGCGGCTTCACCGTCGAAGACCGTGACCGCGCACAAGGCCTCTACTTCGTGCGCTATGTCGACCCGGCCCAGGCCGGCAAGGAAGAGCCCGGCTTTTTCAGCAAGCTCTTCAGCGGCGACGCCAACAAACTCACCGGCCCCATACGCTACCGGGTGAACGTCAAGGGTGAAGGCGAAGCCAGCACTGTGTCAGTGTTCGACACCAAGGGCGCACCCGAAAACGGCGACGCCGGCCAGCGCATCATCAAGCTGCTGGTGGATGACCTGAAGTGAAGCCTGAGCGCATCAAACCATGATGCGCTTTTGCAGCCTCGGCAGCGGTAGCACCGGCAACGCCACGGTTGTTGAGGCCAACAGCGGCAACACGGTGAGCCGCGTGCTGATCGACTGCGGCTTCTCGCTGCGCGAGCTCGATCGCCGGCTGGCGCGGGTCGGGCTGGCGTCGGCCGACATCGACGCGGTGTTCGTAACACACGAGCACAGCGACCATGTCGGCTGCGCCCTGACACTGGCCCGCCGCCATCGCACGCCTCTTTACACAAGCCGCGGCACCTGGCGCGCCATCGGCGAGCCCGCTTTGGCTGAGGGCCTGGTGCGGTTTGCGCGCGACCTGGAGCCCATCGCCATTGGCGACCTGGAGTTGACTCCTTACACCGTGCCGCATGATGCAAATGAACCCTTGCAGCTGTGCGTGGGCGATGGGGCCGCACGATTGGGAGCGCTCACCGATGCCGGGTCGGCCACGCCACACCTGCTGGCGCGGCTTCAAGGCTGCGACGCGCTGCTATTGGAGTGCAACCACGACCGCGAGATGCTCGCGAACTCGGCCTACCCGGCCTCATTGAAAGCGCGCATCGCGGGTCGGCTTGGCCACCTCGCCAACGACACCGCTGCAGAAATCTTGGGCGCTTGCATGCATGGCGGCCTGAAGCGCTTGGTCGCAGCCCATTTGAGTGAGCGCAACAACCAGCCCGCGCTGGCGCAAGCCGCGCTGGCCGCAGTGTTCGGAGGCCAGCCCTCGGAGGTGATGGTCGCCCACCCATTGCACGGCTTTGACTGGCTCCACGTGCGCTGAGCGCGGTCTCGCAAATTGCGGGCACAAAAAAAGCCGCCCGAAGGCGGCTTTCATGAATCGGGGGAAACCGATTACTTGCTGGCAGCCGAAGCGGTAGCCATTGCCGACGAGGCAGCGTCAGCGGCGCTCGAAGCAGCCGACATGGCCGACGAAGCGGCAGACATGGCGGAAGAAGCAGCGGCATCAGCCATCGGAGCTGGGGCAACAACAGCGGGAGCAGCCGGCGCGGGCTCTACAGCCTTCTTGCCGCAAGCGGCCAGAGCAACAGCAGCAACCACGGATGCCAACAGAAGCGACTTATTCATATTTATTCCTCAGTGAAAGGTTCAGACAATTACCGGCAATTGTGGGAACCCTCCAGCCTGGCAGATCCCCAACGAATCAAGGCGCGGAATGCTCGAGCATTACCTGCGCCTAGCCTCTGATTATACCCAGCCCTAGGGACTTCCCTATAGGCCCAAGTTGGTTGCTGGAAAAGCCTCTTCAGATCGTTGCAAAAGTGCATCAAGGTTGTCGCGCACGCGAATGGCATCTGCCGGGTCGAACGACAGGCTGGCCCGGTAGTGCTCCGCATCGAGCACCCGCAGCGTGACAAGGCCCGGCGCCAAAAAAAGGCCCGTCAGCTTGCCCGCGTCATCGTCGGCCAAGGCCCGGCATTCAACAACATGAGTCCATTGCCGACGCCATTCCACCCAACGCGGGTGGCGGCGCGTGAACTCATCGAAGTTCTGCGCGAGCAAGGTGAGCTTGCGGTGCGCATAGGCCCAGCGCGTCAGGCTTTCGATCACGGCGCGCTCGCCCAGCGGCCAGTCGGCGAAGGTCGGGTCGGCGATGAACACCTCGCGGCAGCCCTGATCGGCGACCCGTGCGAACGACTGGCGCAAAGCGTCGTGAAACTCGTTGCGCGAGGTGATGATGCGCGGCGGCGGAAGGTCGCTCATGGCAGTCCTTTCAAGTGGGTAAGGTGCGCAGCCACCCGGCTTGCGCCCACTGTGCGACCAATTCTCGGGCGTCGTCGCCGAGCTTGGCAAGCTGAGGCGCAGCGAGCTCGCGTTCATCGGCCAGGCGGCGCATCAGCTTGGCGTCACGCCCGCCCGCCAGCAAGGCTTCGCCATTGATGAATACGTGCTGGTCGTCGTACAGCATGCGGGTTCGCCGGTCGAGGCGCACACCCTGCCCCGCCGCCAGCGGATGACCGGGGTCGAACCACACCTGCGGCTTGGGTTCGCTCAGCACCTCCCCCAAGGCACAGGCAAGTGCCCGCGGCTCAGCGAGCCAGCGCGCCACTTCGCGCACCACGAACTCGTGCATCGCCTCGGGGATGCGGCCAGGTGTGTCGGTCGCACTCTGGCGCGGGTCGCGGTACAGCGGGTCGAACTCCGGCCGCTCACTGGCGTCGAGCATGCGCTGCAACACCTCGCTGCGCAGCTCGGCACGCCCCGCCGCACGAAAGCCGATCGATGCCGTCATGCATTCACCTTCGGCCACACCGTCGTGCGCCCAGCCGGGCGGCAGGTAGAGCATGTCGCCGGGGGCCAGCAGCCATTCTTGTTCGGGCTTGAAATGTTTCAGGACCTTCAGCGGCACGTCGGGCACCAGCGCCTGATCGCCAGGCGCAGCAATGCGCCAGCGCCGGCTGCCTTGCAGCTGCAACAAAAAAACGTCATACGAATCCACGTGCGGCCCCACACCGCCACCATCACTGGCCCACGACACCATCAGGTCGTCGAGTCGGGCATCGGGCACAAAACGAAAACGTGACAGCAGCTCGTGAGCTGCATCGAGGTGCATGTCGAGGCCTTGCACCAGCAGCGTCCAGCCGGGTTGGGCAACGCGTGGCAAGGCGCGCCGCGGCAGCGGGCCGTGGCGCAGTGTCCAGCCACGCTCTTGACGCACGATGAGGCGAGACTCCACCTCCTCGCGCGCAGCCATCGAAAACAGCTCGGCGCGGCTTGCCAGAGGCGCCACATTTGGTACGGCCTGGCGAATGAGCAGTGGCCGCTTTTGCCAGTGTCGGCGCATGAAAGTTTGAGGGGTCAAACCGCCCAGCAAGGGCGCGGGTGTTGAGATCGTCATGAGGTGATTGTGCGATCATTGTTCGATGAAGATTTCCTCCCCCTGCGTCGTCAGCCTGACCTGGCGACTCGAAGACGCTCAAGGCCAATTGATCGATGAGCTTGAGGCCCCGGTCGAGTTTTTTTTCGGCGGTGATGACCTGCTGGCCAAGGTAGAAGAAGCCTTGACGGGCCAAGAAGCCGGCTTCGAAACCCAGTTGCACCTCGAACCCGAGCATGCTTTCGGCGAATACAACTCCGAGCTGGTTTTTTTCGAAGAGCGCGCCATCTTTGGCGAACAGGTCGAGCCCGGTATGCAGTTCGAAGGCCCGCCCGAAGGGGCCGTCACCGAAGGCCTTCCGGCCGATGTGCTTTACACCGTGACCGAGGTCTACGACACGCACGTGGTGCTCGACGGCAACCACCCGCTCGCCGGCATCGCGCTGCGGCTCGACGTGAAGGTACGCGACGTGCGCAAAGCCACCGAAGCCGAGACCGCAGCCGGCAGCGTGAGCGAGTCGGGCATCAGCGTGATGAGCTCCGCGCCCACCAGCTCACAGCTGCACTGAGTTATCTCAGTGCTTGCCGGTGGAACCAAATCCACCGGCGCCCCGGTCTGACGCGCCGAACTCGTTTACCACCCGAAACTGCGCCTGCACCACCGGCACGATGACGAGCTGCGCAATGCGCTCCATCGGCTGCACGGTGAAGCTCACTTGGCCACGGTTCCAGCAACTCACCATCAGCTGGCCTTGGTAGTCGGAGTCGATCAGCCCGACCAGGTTGCCGAGCACGATGCCGTGTTTGTGGCCCAGGCCCGAGCGCGGCAAGATGATCGCGGCCAGGCCGGGGTCGGCCACGTGGATCGCCAGACCCGTGGGGATCAGCTGGGTCTGGCCCGGCTCCAGCAGCAGCGGTGCATCGAGGCAGGCACGCAGGTCGAGCCCGGCGCTGCCCGGCGTGGCGTAGGCGGGCAATTGTTCGGCCATGCGGGGGTCGAGCACTTTCAGGTCAATCGGCGTCATAACAGCCCCTCGTTCGACGAGTACATCGGTCGATGCCCCGAGGTAATACGGGCCGGCTTGGAAGCGGCCCGGCGCTCGTCCCGCCGCAGTGCTTCTGAGTGAAGGGGTTTCATGGTTTCGAAGTGAGTCGTTGAGCGATCTCGCTCACCAACGCGCGTGCGAGGGTGAGCTTGTCGGCTTGGGGAATGTCGCGGTGGCCTTTGGCATCGACCAGCACCAACGCGTTGTCGTCGCGCCCGAAGGTGGCGGGGCCCAGGTTGCCGACGATCAGCGGCACGTTCTTGCGGCTGAGTTTTTCGCGGGCGTGTTTGAGCAGGTCGTGGCTCTCGGCGGCGAAGCCCACGCAGAAAGGCCGATCAGGAAGCTGCGCCACCGCGGCCAGGATGTCAGGATTTTCGGTCAGCGCGAAGGTCGGCGCAACCTTGCTGCCGTTCTTCTTGATCTTCTGCTCTGACAGGCTGGCCGGGCGCCAGTCGGCCACCGCGGCGGTGGCGACAAACACCGAGTACTGCGCTGCGTGGGGCACCACCGCGTCGTACATCTGCTGCGCT
>JBBRFR010000211.1:0-7144 GCA_038241485.1 Burkholderiales bacterium | reverse complement strand
AGATCGACTGGATCAAGGGCCACGGCGCGGTTGCCGGGCCGGGCAAGATCACTGTGGCCGGCGCGGACGGCGCGAGCCAGACGGTCGAGGCCAAGGCGATCGTCATCGCCACCGGCTCGGAATCGACGGCGCTTCCAGGCGTCACCACTGATGAGAAGATCATCGTCACCTCCACCGGCGCGCTCGAATTGCGGCAGTTGCCGAAGAAGATGCTGGTGATCGGTGGCGGCATCATCGGCCTGGAGATGGGCACGGTCTACAGCAGCCTCGGCACACGCCTTGACGTGGTCGAGATGATGGACTCGCTGATGCTCGGCGCCGACCGCGACCTGGTCAATGTGTGGCACAAGATGAACGCGCCACGCTTCGACAACATCATGCTCAAGACCAAGACGGTCGGGGCCGAAGCCACCAAGAAAGGCATCCTCGTCAAGTTTGAAGGCGAGGGCGCACCGAAAGAGCCGCAGCTCTATGACATGGTGCTGCAGGCGGTGGGCCGCGTGCCCAACGGCAAGCGCATCGGCGCCGACAAGGCGGGTGTGGTGGTGGGCGAGCGGGGCTTCATTCCGGTCGATAACCAGATGCGCACCAACGTGCCGCACATCTTTGCGATCGGCGACATCGTGGGCCAGCCCATGCTGGCGCACAAGGCGACACACGAAGGCCATGTGGCGGCCGAGGTGGCGGCCGGTGATTCCCACGCCGCCTTCGACGCCCGCGTGATCCCGAGCGTGGCCTACACCGACCCGGAGGTGGCCTGGGTCGGTGTGACCGAAGACGACGCCAAGGCCAAGGGCCTGAAGGTGAAGAAGGGCCTGTTTCCCTGGAACGCCTCGGGCCGGGCCATCGCCAACAACCGCGATGAAGGTTTCACCAAGCTGCTCTTTGACGAAGAGACGCACCGCATTGTGGGCGGTGGCATCGTTGGCACGCATGCGGGCGACATGATTGGCGAGATTGCGCTCGCCATCGAGATGGGCGCCGACGCGGTCGACATCGGCAAGACCATCCACCCGCACCCGACCCTGGGTGAAAGCATCGGCCTCGCGGCCGAGGCATTTGAAGGCGTCTGCACCGATCTGCCGCCCGTCAAGCGCTGACGGCATTTCGCGCCGCGTGGCGGCGGTTTCGTCGCATCAACATGGCTTGGTGGGTGATGCAAGGTTTCCAATGCGGCTCATTCCCCATGAGCCACCCGGAGACCTTCATGACCCCCAGCTTCACACCTCGCCTGGTGTTTACGGCCTTTCTCTGGATCGCAACCGGCCTGCTGTCGCCGGTGTGGGCCGCTGCCGGCTATGAGCGCCTGCAAGCCGCCGATGGTGAACAGAAGCCGCTGGAGGTGGCGCTTTGGTACCCCACCGAAGCGGCGGCTGAAGTGGTCGATCTCGGGCCGTTCACGCTCAACGTCGCCCGTGGTGGCGCCGTCGCCGGCAAGGGCTTGCCGCTGGTCGTGATCTCGCATGGCAATGGCGGCTCAGCGCTTGGTCACCACGACACGGCGGTGACGCTGGCCGAGGCCGGCTTTGTGGTCGCGGCTGTGACGCACACCGGCGACAACCATGCCGACTCGAGCAAAGAGGCCTTGATGATGGAGCGGCCGCGCCACGTCAGCCGGGTGATTGACCACCTGTTGACGAAGTGGTCGGGTCGAGACCGCATCGATGGCACGCGCATCGGCGTGTTTGGTTTTTCGTCCGGCGGCTTCACCGCGCTGGCCGTGGTGGGCGGTGCAGCGGAGTTGGGTCGTGTCGGCCCGCACTGCAAGCAACACCGCAGTGACTACGCCTGCCAGGTGATTGCCCGGCGCCCGAACGAAGCGGCGGCTGTGGGGGCGGCGGGCGTTCAATCGGGCCGTGATGCGAGGGTGCGCGCTGCCGTGGTGGTGGCGCCGGCGCTCGGGTTCACCTTCACCAAGGAATCGCTGGCGGCCATCTCGGTGCCAGTCCAGCTCTGGCGTGCAGAAGACGACGTGGTCTTGCCTCACCCCTGGTATGCCGAAGCTGTGCGGGCTGGGTTGCCCAAGCCGCTGGACTACCGAGAAGTGCCCAAGGCCGGGCACTTTGACTTCTTGGCACCTTGCACGCCTCGCTTTGCGTCGATGGCGCCACCGCTGTGCAGCAGCCAGCCCGGTTTCGACCGGGTGGCGTTTCACCGCGAGTTCAACTCAGTGGTGGTGGGTTTTTTCCAGCGCTCGCTGAAACCCTAGCGGTTGCTTTCCTTGACGATGAACCACTGCCCGTCGACCTTTTGCCAGGTCAGCGTCTTGTTGCTTACCTCGGTGAAGTCGGCCGAGCGGTAGGTTTGTTTGAAGCTGGTTTCGACCTGATCGGCAGCCAGCGTTTGGGTCAGGATCTCTTCGACCTTCACGATGATCGGGCCCTTCTTGCCCACCAGGGCACGGCGATTGGCCTTCCAAGCGTTGGTGTTGCCCGGTGTCGAGCTGAAGCCCGGGGCGTAGAAGCCCATGTAGCGCGCCACGTCCTTGGCTTCCCAGGCGGCGGCCCAGTCGTTGAGTCGGCGCACCGACAGGCGCGCCGGGGTGTTGTCGGCAGGCGAGACCGGCGAGGGCACGGCAGGCGATGCCAGCGCCGAAGGCGTGGCGGGGGCGTTTTGGTTGATGCTGGCAGCGCGCTTGTTCAGCGCCTCGATGTCGATGGTTTCCATCTCGATCACGACATCGGGGCAACGCGTGGGGCCGTCTTCGCCGATGGCCCATTGTTCAGACTCGGCCGGCGCTTCGGGGGCACCCTCGCCGCGTGTCAGGCCCAGCTGCACACCCAGGCGGTTGACGGCGGCTTGTGTGCGTACGTAGGCAATGCCGAGGTCGTATTCGGCGTTGGCGTATGAGCGCTTCGCGGTGTAGAGCTCGTTTTCGGAGTTGAGCAAGTCGAGCAGGCTGCGCTGGCCGATGTCGAACTGCTGGCGGTAGGCGTCGCGCGCCTTCTCAATGGCCAGCGTGTTGCGGTCGAGGTAGATCAACTGGTCGGCCAGCTTGCGGGTGTCGTTGTAGGCAATGGCCACCACCTGGCGTGTGTCGCGGCAGGCCTTGTCGCGCAGGTCGGCGGCCTGGTTCACCAGATTGGCCTGCTGGCGAATGCGGGCGCGGTCGGCGCCGCCGTTGAAGAGGTTCCAGTTCAGCACGATCTCGGCCGAGCTGTCGCGCGACTGGTCGCGCACGCCGTCGAAGTTTTTGCCGCCGCCCGAGCGCACACGGGCTTCGACCTTGGGCTGGTAGGCCGACTCACGCACCGAGGCCAGGGCACGAGCCGAGCGCAGCATCTCGACGCTTGCGCTGATGGCGGCGCTGCGGCGCACCGCTTCGGCCGAGGCTTCGGTGGCGTTGGTGGGAACACCTTGGCTGAACAGAAGCGGGGTGGGCAGGCTCTTGCCAGGCGCCTCACCCACGATGCGCTGGTAGCGCGCCGACACGTCGTGCAGGTTGGCCACTTCGGTGCTCAGGTTCGACTGGGCCAAGGCCAGCCGTGCACCGGCTTGCTCGAGGTCGACCCCGCGGCCCACGCCAGCCTTGAAGCGCGACTGGATCTGGTTGAACGCGCTGCGGTGCTGCACGTAGCTGTCTTCGGCCAGCTGCACCAGGCGGCGGTAGCGCAGCACGTCGTAATACGCCCGGGTGGTTTCGAGCGCGGTTTGTTCGGTGACGTCGAGCACCTCGAAATAGCGCGCGAGCTTTTCGTGGCCCAGGCGGCCGACTTCGTTTTGTGTGGCCAGGCCGTCCCACAGCAGCTGGCTGAGTGACAGTGCCGCGCCGCTGCGGTTGAGCGATTGTGTTTCGGGCGTGCGGGTGCTGATGGTGTCGCGGTCGCGGCCCACCGAAGCGCTCAAGTCGAGGCGCGGGTAGTAGCCGCCGCGTGCCGCAGCCATGGCATCGGCCGCAGCGCGGTAAGCATTGAAGCGCGCGGTGACCTCGGGGTTGGCGCTGATCGCCTTTTGCGCCGCCGCTTTCAAGGCCTCATTGCTTTGTGCGCTCACGCCTGCGGCAAACAACAGGGCAGTCGCGGCAAACAGGGCTTGGGGCTTGAAACGCATTCGACGTGGGCTTTCTTGGAGTATCTGCAGGGCGTAGTGAGGGATTCCTTCACTGCGCAGCGAGTTTAGTCGCCGCCTCGCGCCCGCTGGCCCCCCTGTCCGCATGAACGGCTGGGACTATTTCACGCATGTCTTGCCCGCGTGGACATTTGTGCGCGAAAAGTTTGTTTGCCGAATGCGACCGAGGCCGGGCCGCACGAGGGCGCAAAGCCTCAAGTCACCTGCGCGGGTGACGACAACATGGCGTTGACACCCAGGATGCCCGGTGCACGAAGCTCCCGAGAAACACCCCTCCAGCGGCCTCGCGCGTGCGCGTGCTGGGTCGGTGCGCCTGTGGGGCTTGATCTTTTTGGTGGTGCTGGGCCTGCTCGGGCCCGGCATGCCCTCGCGGGCCTGGGACGCCGAACGCATGCTGGCTGCGGCGCGCAAGTTTTCGCCCCGCGCGGTGGCCAGCGTGCAGGCCTTGCAGCCGCTGCTGACCCAGGGCCTGGACCAGAACGAGCTCACGCAGCTGCAGGCGATCAACCAGTTCTTCAACCAGCGCATCGTTTTTCGCGACGACACCGAGGTCTGGAGCCAGGTCGACCACTGGGCCAGCCCGCTGGAGACGCTGGACAAGGGTCAGGGCGATTGTGAGGACTACGCCATCGCCAAGTACTTCAGCCTGCTCGCGATGGGCATGCCCATCTCCAAGCTGCGACTGGTGTACGTGCGCGCCCAGATCGGCGGCCCGAACGGCGCTGTGCAGGCCCACATGGTGCTGGCCTACTATGCGGCAGCCGGCGCCGAGCCGTTGATTCTGGACAACCTGATCACCGATGTGCGGCCCGCGTCAAGGCGGCCCGATCTCGTGCCGGTGTTCAGCTTCAACAGCGAAGGCCTGTGGCAAGGTGTGGGGCCGCAGACGGCGGGCGACCCCACCGCGCGCTTGTCGCGTTGGCGGGAAGTGCTTGCGAAGGCGCGTGCGGAAGGGTTCCAATGAATGGGCTGACAGCCCCAAGGGGTGCCGCTTCACGGCCTCCCGCCCCCCAAGGAGAGCAAGGAAACTTGGGAGCGGCCCTGCGTTTCCTTGAAAGGAAGAGTGCATGTCGTTGATTCGCCAGATCTGGCTGTTGTTGTTGGGCACGGTGTTGCTCGCATTTGTGGGCAGTGTCACGGTGGCCGTCGAATCGGCGCGCGGATACCTGCAAACCCAGCTGCGTTTGAAGAACGCCGACAACGCCACTTCGCTGGCGCTGGCGTTGTCGCAGCAAAAGGGCGACCGCGAGTTGATGGGCCTGTTGATGTCGGCTCAGTTCGACACCGGCTACTACCGCCGCATCCGCTTCATCGCCGCCGATGGCAGCGTGCCGTTGGTGCGCGAGGCCCAGGCCAGCGAGTCGTCTGCCCCGGCCTGGTTCGTGAGCCTGGCGCCGATCGAGAGCGAGCCCGGCGTGGCTCAGGTGTCGGACGGCTGGCGAGCCTTGGGCAAGGTCGAGGTGGTGAGCCACACCTTCTTTGCACACGACGAACTGTGGGGCGGCAGCCTGCGCTCGGCCCTGGCGCTGGGCCTCGTGGGCTTGATCGCCGGGGGGGTGGGTACGCTGGTGGTAGCACGCATTCGCAAGCCGCTCGACTCGACCGTGGAGCAGGCGCACGCGCTGGTGGCGGGTGAGTTCAAAACCGTGCCCGAGCCGCGTGTGCCTGAATTGCAGCGGCTCACACGCGCCATGAACACCATGGTGAACCGCTTGCGCGTCACCTTCCAGGCGCAGGCCGAGCAGCTCGACACCTTGCACAAGCAAGCCAATTGCGACCGCCTCACCGGCGTGTCGAACCGGTCGCACTTTCTCGGGCAACTCTCGGCCACACTGCAACGCGAAGATGGCACGGCCGAAGGTGGGCTGGTGCTGTTGCGTGTGCTCGACTTGGCGGCGATCAACCGCCACCTCGGGCACGCCGGGGCTGACCGTGTGATCACCACCATCGCGCAAGCCTTGCGGCCCTATTCCGAGCGGGCCAAGGGCTGCTTTCTCGGCCGCTTGAATGGCTCTGACTTTGCGCTGTGCCTGCCGGTGCCCGGCGTGGCGCGCGAAACGGCGCAGGCTTTGTCTGATGCGCTGGGCGTGGTGCTGCCCAGCCTGGGTGGCGGTGCGGGCGTGTGCATGGGCGCGATCGAGCTGCGCCGCGACATGACACCCGGCCAGGTGATGAGCGCGGCCGATGCGGCGCTCGCCCGCGCCGAAGCGCGTGGCCCGTTCACGGTGGAGCTGGGCAACGAGCCGGCCAACAGCGTGGCCATGCTGGGCGAGGGCGCCTGGCGCCAGCGCATCCGCGAGGCACTGGTGCAAGGGCGTGTGCATTTGGTCAGCTTCCCGGTGGTCAACGCGCGGCGTGACGTGATCCACCTCGAATGCCCGCTGCGCCTGCAGCTTGAAGAACAAGGTGCGTTCGAGCCCGCCGCCCGCTGGTTGCCATTGGCGATGCGCAGCAAGCTCACGGTCGACATTGACGAACGTGCGCTCGCTTTGGCCCTGGCTGAATCGGGCGTCGATGGCCAGGCGCGTTGTGTCAACCTCTCGCCGGCCTCGCTCACCGACAGCGGTTTTGCGTCTCGTCTGCGCGCTTTGCTGTGGGACTCACCGCGTGTGGCGCGTTTGATCTGGCTGGAGGTGGCGGAAGTGGCCGCCGTCGAGCACTTCGACCTGCTGCAGGAGCTGAGCCGCCAGCTGCGACCGACCGGCGTGCGACTGGGGCTGGAGCATGCGGGCGAACGGCTGGGCCTGATCCCGCGCTTGTTCGAAGCCGGCCTCGACTACGTGAAGCTCGATGCCGCCATGGTGTCGGGCGTGGGCACCGACGAGCACCGCGCCACCTTCGTGCGTGGCACTGTCACGCTGTTGCACGGCTTGTCGCTGCAGGTGTATGCCGAAGGCGTGGCCAACGCGGCGGATGCCAAGGTGTTGTGGGAGTGCGGCATCGACGGGGCCACCGGCCCGTGGATCAGCGCGCAGATGGAGCCCCCCAGTCGCTAGAGCGCTGCCGCCAGCAACTGGGGGCCTTACTCAACCTCCATCGACCAGCAGCTTTGACTTGCTCAGCAGATCCTGAATGA
>JBBRFR010000210.1:0-7146 GCA_038241485.1 Burkholderiales bacterium | reverse complement strand
GACGGCACGCCCGAAGCCATCCGCGATGCCGACACGCTGACCGGCGCCTACCTCGGCGCACGCAAGCAGGTGGGTATGGGCCTCAAGCGGCTCGTCACCGAGAGCACGCCCAAGCTCATATTGGAAGGCGCAGGCGACCACAACCTGAAAAACGTGACGGTCGAGTTCCCGCTGCAACACCTGGTATGCGTGACCGGCGTCTCGGGTTCGGGCAAGAGCACGCTGATGCAAGACGTGTTGTTCCCCGCGCTGGCCCGCCACTTCGGCAAGCCGACCGAAACCCCCGGCGAGTTCGACCGCCTGCTGGGTGCCGACTGGCTGAGCGAAGCCGTGTTCGTTGACCAATCGCCCATCGGCAAGACGGCGCGCTCCAACCCCGCGAGCTACGTGGGCGCGTTCGACGAGATCCGCAAGCTCTTCGCGCAATCGCCGCTCGCCGCACAGCGCGGCTACAGCGCCAGCATGTTCAGCTTCAACGCGGGCGACGGCCGCTGCCCCACCTGCGGTGGCTCGGGCTTCGAGCATGTGGAAATGCAGTTCCTGAGTGACGTGTACCTGCGCTGCCCCGACTGCGATGGCCGCCGCTACCGCGCCGAGCTGCTCGAAGTGAAGATCGACCGCCGCTTGCCCGGAGACGTGCTGCGTGAACTCAGCGTGGCAGACGTTCTTGAACTCACCGTGAGCGAAGCGGTGCAGTTGTTCGCCAACGACCGTGAGGTGCTGCGTGTGCTGCAACCCATCATCGACGTGGGCCTCGAATACGTGAAGCTCGGCCAGCCCGTGCCCACGCTGTCCGGCGGCGAAGCGCAGCGCCTGAAGTTGGCCGGCTTCCTGGCCGAAGCCGCACAAAGCGCCACCGCCAGCCGCCAGCCGGTGGCGAAGAAGGGCACGCTCTTCATGTTTGACGAGCCCACCACCGGCTTGCACTTCGACGACATCGCCAAGCTGATGCGCGCCTTCCGCAAGCTGCTCGATGCCGGCCACTCGCTCATCGTCATCGAGCACAACCTCGACGTGGTGCGCGCCGCCGATTGGCTGATCGACCTCGGCCCCGAAGGCGGCGAGGCCGGCGGTTGGGTCGTGTGCACCGGCACACCCGAAGATGTGAAGCAGCACCCCACATCGCACACCGGCAAGGCGCTGGCCGATTACGACAAGTCCATGGGCCTGGGCGACCACAAGGTGGACGAAGGCCGCCCGCTGCAAACCGTGGTGCGTGCTGCGCGCAGAGCGCACCAGCCCGAAGACGACTTCATCCGCATCGTCAACGCCCGCGAGCACAACCTCAAGTCGATGGACGTGAACATCCCGCGGGGCAAGTTCAGCGTGATCACCGGCGTCTCGGGCTCCGGCAAATCCACGCTGGCGTTCGACATCTTGTTCAACGAAGGCCAGCGCCGCTACCTCGAGTCGCTCAACGCCTACGCCCGCAGCATCGTGCAGCCCGCAGGCCGGCCCGAGGTGGACGCGGTCTACGGCATCCCGCCCACCGTCGCCATCGAGCAGCGCCTGAGCCGCGGCGGCCGCAAGAGCACGGTCGCCACCACCACCGAGGTGTGGCACTTCTTGCGCCTGTTGTACGTGAAGCTCGGCCTGCAGCACTGCGTTAAAGACGGCAGCCCCGTGAAGCCACAAAGCGCCGAGAGCATTGCGGCTCAATTGCTGCGCGACCACAAGGGCGAGCATGTGGGCCTGCTGGCGCCGCTGGTGGTCAACCGCAAGGGCGTCTACACCGACCTCGCCAAGTGGGCCAAGGCACGCGGTCACACGCATTTGCGCGTCGATGGCGACTTCTTGCCAGTCGACCCATGGCCGCGGCTCGACCGCTTCAAGGAGCACACGCTGGAGCTGCCCGTGGGTGACCTCGTGATCAGCGCCGACAACGAAGCCGAGCTGCGCCAGCTGCTGGCCAAGGCCCTGGACGTGGGCAAGGGCGTGATGCATTTGCTGACGCCGCTGCACGGCCTGAAAGGCGCCATGCTGGCCGGCACGCCCACACGAAAGATAGGCGCCACGAAAGTGTTCTCGACCAAGCGCGCCTGCCCCACTTGCGGCACCAGCTACGCCGAACTCGACCCGCGCATGTTCAGCTACAACAGCAAGCACGGCTGGTGCACCACCTGCGTGGGCACCGGCCTCGCGCTCACGCGAGAGCAACGCAAGGCATACGACGATTCGGTGCAAGACGACGACAACAAAGGCCGCGAACAAAGCTTCCCCTCCGAAGAAGCCGAAGTGGAAGGCGTGGTCGACGAGCCGTGCCCCGCCTGCGCCGGCACGCGGCTCAACCCAGCCTCACGCGCCGTCACCTTCGAGAGCCATTCCATCGCCTGGATTGCGCAATGGTCGGTGGCCGATTGCCGCAAGTGGGTCGAGGCACTGCAGCTCAAAGGCCGTGATGCAGAGATCGCCCGCGACGTGATCGTCGAGATCAAGAATCGGCTGGAGTTTCTCGAAGAAGTGGGCCTCGGCTACCTCACGCTAGACCGCGCCGCGCCCACGCTTAGCGGCGGCGAGGCGCAGCGTATCCGCCTGGCCGCGCAGCTGGGCAGCAATCTGCAAGGCGTGTGCTACGTGCTCGACGAGCCCACCATCGGCCTGCACCCGCGCGACAACCAGGTGCTGCTCAACGCGCTGCACAAGCTGGGTGACAAGGGCAACACCCTGGTGGTGGTGGAGCACGACGAAGACACCATCCGCCGCGCCGACCACATCATCGACATCGGCCCCAGCGCCGGCAAGCGCGGCGGCCGGTTGGTGGCGCAGGGTACGGTGAGCGAGGTGTCATCGGTGGCCGAATCGGTGACGGGCCGCTTCCTCGCACAGCCGCTCAAACATCCGCTGCAAGCGCGGCGCGTGATCTCAAACGAGGTGTTCACCAAAGACCGAGAGAAGAAGGGCCCGCTGACGATCACCAACGCTTCGCTGCACAACCTGCAGCAAGTGACGGTGGAAGTGCCTCTGCGAAGACTCGTCGCAGTCACAGGCGTCAGCGGCTCGGGCAAGAGCACGCTCGCGCGAGACGTGCTGCTGGCCAACCTGCAGTTCATCAACAGCAAGGGCGGCAAGCCCAAGTGGCAAGGCTGCGACAGCATCGAAGGCTGGGGCTTCATCGACCGCGTGTTGGAAGTCGACCAAACGCCCATCGGCAAAACCCCGCGCTCCTGCCCTGCGACTTACATCGGCTTCTGGGACGTGATCCGCAAGCTGTTCGCCGACACGCTGGAGTCGCGTGCACGCGGGTATGCGCCCAACCGCTTCAGCTTCAACACCGGCGAGGGCCGTTGCCCCGCATGCGAAGGTCAGGGCATGCGCACCATCGAGATGAGCTTCCTGCCCGACGTGAAGGTGCCCTGCGATGTGTGCCACGGCCAGCGCTTCAACGCTGAAACGTTGGCGGTCACATGGCGCGGCAAAAGCATCGGCGACGTGCTGAAAATGGAGATCGACGAAGCGGTGGAGTTCTTTGCCTCCATGCCGCACATCGCGCACCCGCTGCAGCTGATGAAGGATGTGGGCTTGGGCTACCTGACGCTCGGCCAGCCGTCACCCACGCTGAGCGGCGGTGAAGCGCAACGCATCAAGCTCGTCACCGAGCTGACCAAGGTACGCGACGACGTGGGCCGCCGCGGCAACAAGGCGCCACACACTTTGTATGTGCTCGATGAACCCACGGTGGGCCTGCACATGGCCGATGTGGAGAAACTCATCCGCGTGCTGCACCGCCTGGTCGACGGCGGGCACAGCGTGGTGGTGATCGAGCACGACCTCGACGTGATCGCCGAGGCCGATTGGGTGATCGACATGGGGCCGGAGGGTGGGGCGGCTGGGGGGAAGGTTGTGGCCGCGACTGACCCCAACTCGCTGGTGAAGGTGAAAGCGAGCCACACCGGAGCGGCGTTGAGGCCGGTTTTGGCCAGGTTATGACGCGCTAAATAACTATTCATGTAATATTCATCGAATTATTCACATGGAATTCTTGTGGACCGTCAATCTCCCTCCGCTCGCGATGGCTTGGGCCGCGCGATAGAGCTTGCCTTGTCAGCTGGGCCGAGGGCGGCCTCGCAGTTGACCGCTGCTCTCGGGATCAGCCAACCCACGCTGTCACGAACTATTCAGGCCATGTCGAAAACCGTGACCAGTTTCAGGGTCACGGGGCAACGAACGCCGCTGTACGCGCTGCTGCGGCAGCTGCCGATGGGCCTCCATCCGCGGCAACACATTCACCGCTATCTCGGGCAGGGCCACATCCGGCCGTTCGCAGACGTCGAGTTCCTGACCGGCGGCGCCACGCTGGAACGGGTTGGCAAGGTCACTACGCTCTACGAAGGTTTGCCGCCCTACATGGCCTTTGCGGCGCCCTCCGGCTTTCTGGGGCGCCAGCTGGCGCAAGCGGCAGCTCAGTCGCAGCCGTTCCCCGTCAGCCTCAAGGACTGGGGTGACGAGCACCGGGTCGCCTATCTCTTCACCCAGGGCTTGAACCTGCCGGGCAATCTGGTATTCGGAGATGTCTCGCTGCAGAAGGAGATGGAATTCCGCGCTGCGGCGCCGATTCCTCTCGTCGAAAAACTCGCGCACTACGTGGCTGTGGCGTCGGCTCTCAAAGCCGCGGCGTATGGATCAAGCGCGGGCGGCGAGCAGCCCAAGTTCTTGGGCCTGACCGAAGACACGGGCCATGTCATCGTGAAGTTCGCCAAGCGCGGCAGCCGGATGGCGGAGCTGCTGCCGCTAGAGCACTTGGCCCTGCGTGCGTTGCAAGAGGCCGGTGTGCCCTCGGCGAAGACGCAGTTGCTGGTGGCCGGCGACTATGTTTTTTTGGAGAGCGTGCGCTTTGACCGGGTAGGGCTGACCGGTCGGGTGGGCATGCTCTCGGCCGGCTCTGTCGACGATGAGTTCTTCGGAATGCGCGACTCATGGTCGGAGTTCGCGGCACGGTGCGAGCAGGCGAAGTACCTGACGCCTGAAGACGCCAAGCACGTTGACACCATGGCGGCCTTCAGCGAACTCATCGGCAACACTGACCGGCACTTCGAAAACATCTCGCTGCTGATCGACGAGAACGGTGAATACCAGGGCATCGCGCCGGCCTACGACATCCTGCCAATGCGCTACGCATCCATCGGCGGCGGGGTGGATCCGGACCTCACGCCCATTGAACCGAAGATCGGCACCATCGGCCCGCAGCCAGAAGTCTGGGAACGAGCCGCCCTAGCTGCTGAGCGCTTCTGGCTGTCGGTACAGACGGAAAGACTCAGTGCCCCGGTGTCACCCGAGATCAGGCGATTGGCTGCGCAGAACCAGAAGGTCGCGAAGGCGTTCGCCGTGCCTCTCTTGTCGATGTGATCCGCTTGATCGGCAAGCGGCTGGGGAGTTTCACCGCCGGCCAAGGCCGCTGCCCGGCGTGCGAAGGGCAGGCGAAGCGCAACGCATCAAGCTCGTCACCGAGCTGGCCAAGGTGCGTGATGACGTAGCTGTGGCGGCGCACGCTCCGGCGGCGCAGTCAAAAGGATGGGATGACGCTGCAACGCATGGACCGCATCGCCAATGCCCGAACGGAGGTTGGAGGCGGCTGGGCTTAAACGAATAGCGTTGAGATCCACTGCCCCCGCTCGATGCCGCCGCTTGACGGTTGTGGGGTGCAGGGGAGTCATGGCGATCGACCCGACCGCTTTGCCTAAGCTCAAAGCCGAGCCTCTCGGGGGCGGGGCCTCAGGGCCGGTGCCGGTGCGTTGAGAGCGCCCCATGAAAACACCGGCCCTGGTCCCGGCGTTTCAAGCGTCGACCTGCGGGCCAGTGTTTTTCGTGAGAAGACCAGACCATGCGAATCACCATCACCATTGACGACGATCTGTTTGACAAAACAAGCAAGTTGACGGGGCCGCCTGGTCGTTCGGCGATGGTGAGAGCGCCATCTCCTGGCTTCGGTGGCGTTGAGCCCGGGTGCGCAGCTGTGGGCACGCGCCAAGCGCTTGCTTGCCGTGGCCGAGAGCCGTGGTTGCGCGCACCGAGACGCAAGCGCTCATTGAATTGGCGGCGTCGGGATAACCCACTTGCTGTCGGCGCATCACGCACCGGTGCACCACCCCGACCACTTGGCCTCCGTCAAGCGCTCGACGCCCGCACGATGGCGGTGGCCCAGCGATAACGCCACCGATAGCGCGTACGACCGCATAGACTGCAGCGCATCGACCGCAGTCGGGTCTCAATGCTGTTCGTTTAAGCCCAGCCGCCTCCAACCTCCGTTCGGGCTGAGGTATCGAAGCCCAGCGCTGGCCTTCGACTTGCCCTGTCCTGAGGTACCGAAGGGTCAGGCCGACCGAAGCCAAGCGAACGGTATTGAGTCGGGTCTTGACTTCGCCCAGCCATCACAGGAGCCCTGCATGTTTCAGGTCTACAGCGTCGCCGGACGCACCTTCTCGGGTTCGCTCGACCAGCTCCGGCTGACCACCGCGCCGGTCAACCAGGTGGTGCCTGTGCGGCCGGTGCGGGTCGACCCGACCGGCGTCGAACAACAAGGCACGGCGCGCCTCGTCGGCCGCGCCGCGCGGGCCATGGCCGCCTACGAGGCCGACAACGAACGCCATCGACTGCACAGCGTCGCCGACGTGATGCACCGCCCTGCGCACACCGTGGCCGCGCGCACGCCCTTGCGCGAGGCCTGGCAACTGCTGGCGCGGCATCGCATCGGCCAGGCGCCGGTGGTCAACGACGGCGGCGCGCTGGTCGGCCTCATTGGCCGCGCCGAACTGATGCCACCCGACGTGCTGGCCGACACGGCCAGCGACCGAGCGCAGTGGCTCGCCTGGCTCGACCAGCCGGTTGCACAGGTGATGTGGTCGCCCATCGTCAGCACCGCGCCAGCCACCGATTTGCGCCAGCTCGCCGCGCTCTTGCTCAGCACCGGCCTGCCCGGCGTGCCGGTGACCGACGACGCCGGCCAGGTGCTCGGCTTCGTGTCGCGCAGCGACCTCCTGCGCGCGCTCGCCGTCGACCCACCGCTCGACCTCTGGGGCTGAGAGTCTGAGAGGGAGCGAACGAATTCACCATGACCGACATCGCCGGCATCCTCTTGTCGCTCGTGCTCCTGATGGCGCTGGCCTACCGCGGCATCAGCGTGCTCGTGCTGGCGCCGCTGTGCGCGCTCGT
>JBBRFR010000209.1:0-7210 GCA_038241485.1 Burkholderiales bacterium | reverse complement strand
CTGCAGCGCATGTTCGGCATCAACGTGATCGGCAGCATCGTCTGCGCGCGCGAGGCTGTGCGCCGCATGTCCAGCCGCCACGGGGGTGACGGCGGCGCCATCGTCAATGTGTCGTCGGCGGCGGCACGCATGGGCTCGCCGGGCACGTATGTGGATTACGCGGCGTCCAAGGGTGCCATCGACACCTTCACGCTGGGCTTGGCCAAGGAGGTGGCGGCCGAAGGGGTGCGGGTCAACGCTGTGCGCCCCGGTATCGTCGACACCGACATCCACGCCTCGGGCGGCTCGCCCGGGCGGGCGCAACAATCGGCATCGCAGATCCCGATGCAGCGCGCAGGCACCGCCGACGAGATCGCGCAGGCCATCGTGTGGCTGCTGTCTGACGCCGCCAGCTACACCACCGGCGCGATCGTTGACGTGACCGGCGGGCGCTGAGCTTTCACCCCGCGCCCGCTGCTGTCAACATTGCGCTGCGCCTGCTGGGCTTCGCTCAGGCTGGTGTCGGCCAGGATGCGCGGCACCTCAGACGCATAAAAGGCCACGCGCCTCTTGCACACCAAACAGCTCTTGCACCGACACCGAGTCGTAGTGGCGGCGGCGCAGGGCCATGGTCTTGTCGAGCAGCTCGCGAGGGTTGAGCGGGGCTTGTGTCAGGCGCAGCGCCAGCATCTCGCGCTCGGCCAGGCGGTAAGCGGCGTGGGCACGCAGCAAGCTCCAGGCGCGCTCGGCGGCCAGGGGCACGCAGCAAGCGCCGCTCAGCGCCGCTCGACCACCATCGGCACCAACTTCAGCGTGTCGCGGACGCGCCCTGCGGCGTCTTGCGCCTCGCTGCGCGTGGGGTAGGGGCCGGCTTGCAGGCGAAACAGCTCCGGCTCGCTGAAGATGCCCAACAGCGGTGAGAGCCAGCCCAGCTCGCTGGCCACCCGCTGCTGGAACTGCTCGGCCCCGTCGCGCTGTCGGAAGGCGCCGAGTTGCACCCAGAAGCCGGGTGAAGCGGCGGCGGCCGGGGGCGGGCTGGGTTCGGTGCGGGCGGTGACTTCAATCGCCGGCGCCACGGTTTCCACTAGCGGCTCGGCCTTGCCATCACGCCGCCACTCGCCGCTGCGGATCTGCTCGTGGGTGATGCGCTCCACCTCCACCGGCGCCACGCCGTTGAGCACGCCGAGCTTGAGCGCGGCGGTGTAGCTCAGGTCGATCACGCGCCCGGCGTGAAACGGCCCCCGGTCGTTGACGCGCACGATGATCTCGCGCCCGTTGGCCGGGTTGCGCACCCGGGCGTAGCTCGGCAGCGGCATGGTCTTGTGCGCCGCCGTCATCGCATACATGTCGTAGACCTCGCCGCTGGCGGTGCGCCTGCCGTGGAACTTCTTGCCGTACCACGAGGCCAGGCCCTTCTCGGTGAGCGGTTTGTCGCCGCGGAGGGGGGTGTAGCTGCGCCCGGCCAGGGCATACGGCTTGTTGGGGCCACCGTCGCGCAGGGGTTCGACCTGCGGTTGGGCATCGGGCACCTTGTCGAGGTGGGGCGGGGGCTTGGCCTCGGGCCCGTCGCGCGGGGTGGTAGAGCAGGCCGCCAGCACGGCCAGCATCGACACGGCCACGACACGTTGCAGCGGCCTCATCATGTGGCGCTTGCCAGGGCCGAACGGGCGTTTTTGCATGGCGCGGTGTGTCAGCGGTTGAGTTGTTGCTCCCAGTTTATGCAACACGCGAATAGCAAGGCGGCACGCTGGCCACACTGGCGTTGGGCTCGCGGCCGCCCTTGATGTCCACAAAGAACTCGCGGTCTTGCAGCTCGATGCCGTTCATCGACACATCCACCCGGCTCACGTCGAGCTTCTCCTCCTTGCCGTTGAAAAGATCGTCGTAGCGCGCGATGTAGGCACATCGACAGCTCGATGCCTTCGGAGCCGGCTTCGAACGGGATCACGTCTGTGTAGGCGTTCTGTTCACCGGCCAGTGCCGGCGGGCCGGCAACGCTCAGGCGCTGCGTGCGGCGATCTCCATCAGCTCGTCTTTCGGCGTGAAGTCGACCAGGCGCTTGACGAAGTTGAAACGCACGCCGCGCACGCAGGCGTGGTGCATGCCCTGCAACTCATGGTCGGTAACCGTGCGCTTCACCGTGGCGATGCCACGCGCCTTGCCGTTCGAGTGAACCACGGCATTGACCATCGCCTGGTTGTCGAACCCGTGGCAGGTGGCCTGCACCACCGCGCTGCGCGCAAAACCCAGGTGGTCGCGCAGCGCGTAGAGCTGCAAAGGTCGGTGTGCTCGGGCCGGTGCGCCAGTCAAGCCAGCCAGGGGTCTTGGAGAATTCCATTCTTGTGGTGCTGTCAGTCGATGGGCTTGAACTGCGCCAGGATGCGGTCGGCCTCGGTGCGCCAGTCGGTGCTGCGGGCGAACTCGTTTGTGCCCTTGGGGCCGAAAAGGCCGGCGTCGGCGAGGTCGGCCACCCAGGCTTGTCGATCGGCGGTGCCGCTGGCCGACCACGGCTCCAGCCCCGCATCGCGCACCGTCTGCGCCGCCTCGCGCACTTCTTCGCTGCGGCGGCGGCCGTGTTCGATCACCCGCTGGAAGAAGTAGGCGCCTTGTTGTTCCCAATCGATGCCGGGGAAGGTTTCTGTCAGCGACGCGAGCAGCTCGTCTTCAACGCCGTAAGCGCGCGCGGTGGTGAAACTTTCGATCACCATGGCTTCGAGCCCCTTGATCATCACGCTGCGGCTCATCTTGGTGGCCGAGGCCACACCGAGCTTGTCGCTGGCGACGCGGCTGTTGAAGCCGAGGGTGTTGATGAGTGGCATCAGCGCTGCCGCATCGGGCCCACCGAGCAACAGCGGCACCTTGATGCGGTAGGGCCGGATCGAGGTCATCACCGCGCCTTCGACATAACGCCCGCCATTGCGCTTGACGATGTCGGCCGCACGAATCTTGGCCCCGGGTGAGGCGGAGTTGAAGTCGAGAAAGTAGGCGCTCGGGCGGATCGCGGGCGCGCAGGCCTGGGCCACCGGAACGGCCTGACTGGCGGTGACGGCGCTGATGATGAAGTCGGCTTCTTCTGCCAGAGCGGCGTGCGATTCGGCAAGCGCCACACCATGCTCGGCCGCGTGCTGACGCAGTGGCGAGCCGGCCTCGCTGCTCAGCTTGAGGTCATGGGCGCTGACCTTCACGCCTTGTGCGCGCAGGTCTTCGGCCAGGATGCGACCGGCCTCGCCGTAGCCGACGAGGCCGATGTGCCATTGGGTGGGGTTGGTGTTCATGGGGTGTTTCCTTGTCTGCGTTCGGCGTGCGCCGTTCTCCACTCTCCGCTCTCCGTTCTCGCTGAGCCTGTCGAAGGGTAAGCGCAGTGCACGGCGCACCCTTCGACAGGCTCAGGGCGAACGGGGAAAAAGGCCCAGCCCGAACGGGAACACAGGCCCAGCCCGAACGGAAATATGGGCCCAGCCCGAACAGGAGTGATTAGTCGATGAATTTCTAACCTGCTTTCTCCAGCGGCTCGTGCATTTTGTACATGTCGAGCCCCAGCACACCCGAGGCCAGCTGGGCGCGCTTCTCGCCTTCGAACGATTCACGCACCGCGCCGATCATTTCGCTGGCGAAAACCTCAGCCCGAACGGTGGGCGGGGCAGGGCAGTTGAGCTTGGTCACTAATCAGGAAAACTTGAGCGTTGGGAAGTCTTTGAACAAGTCGCTGGTGAGGCACTGCATGAAGGCCGTGGTGTCGGCATTCAGGTAGTGCGCGTCGGTGGTATGGAAACACACGTTGCAGCTGGTGCTCAGGTGGATCATCGCGGGGATCTGATGTTCCACCATCTTCTCGTAGAGGGGGTGCCACGCGCGGTGGCTCAAGGGTGGTGAGGTCCAGTGCTCGGGGTGGAGGTTGATGCCGACGTTGCCGTATTCCTTGACGCACTTCTCCAGCTCGCGTATGCATTTGTTGGAACCGTACATCGCAGCAGGCACCTCACCACGCATGATCAGCCGCGCAGTGCGCAGCAAGGCCGCACTCAACACGTTCTGCGGGTTGTTCGGGTCGATCTCCAGCGGCACGCTGAATTCGCCGCTCGGGTGCTCCACCGAGATCGTCTTCGCCTTGCCGGGCGGCACCACCGCGATGCCCTCGGTCACCGAGCCGGTCAACACACAAGCCGTGCCCACCGTCACCGCTGCCAGCACACCGATCGCGTCGTGGCGCACCTGCGGGATGAAGCTTCGGGTGTTCAGGCTGCCGCCGTGGCGCGGCGCCGAGATCAGCGTCATCTTGTGGCCGCAAGCGATGCGCAGCTGCTCGATGCGGGCCTTCAACTCGGTGTCGGCGTTCATCTGCGCCACCGTCTCGTAGCCGGTGCGGCCGATATCGCTGGCCTTGAACATCATGAGCGGCCTGCCGTTGTCGATGCAGGTGACTTTGATGCCGTCGATCACATCGATGGAAGTGCAAAGCGTGCCCGCCATCCTCGACCTGGGGCAGCGGGGTGAGGCGCATGCGGTGCTCGCGCGCAACGCGGTCCAGGCCAACGGCCACGCCGATGCCCTCTTCGTGCGGCCGATCCACAAGCCGAAGATGACCACCACGCTGTGGATCGCCACCTCGTCGCAGAGCCACCGTGGGCCGCTGATCGACCGGTCGACCGAGCTGGTGAAAGAGCCGCTGCTCAAGTTGTGGGCCTGAGCAACCGATATGCCGGGGATGGACACCCCCCTCAAACGGCGCATGGGCAATCTCCTGCTCGGGCAGGACAAGCGCCAGCGTGTGCGCGCCACCCAAGTGCTGCTCTCACTGTTGCTCGACGTGATCCTGACGGCCGTGGCCGCTTTCGGGGTCTGGGCGGGGCTGCTGGCGCTGTCTGATGTGGTGCTGTGGGCTGGCTTCACACTGGCCGGCGTGCTGTGTTTCTACGCCGCGGTGCGCAGCGGCTTCAACCTGCGCTTCAAAAACGACCCGGCCCTGACCTTCCAGCAAGGCGTGTTCAGTGCGTTCAGCACGGTGGCCGCCTATGTGATGTGCGGCCCGGTGCGCGGCTCAAGCCTGCTGGCGCTGGCGGTGACGCTGATCTTTGGCATGTTTGCGCTCAAGCCCAGCCAGGTGCGCCTGCTGAGCCTGATCGTGGTGCTGCTTCTGGGCCTCACCATGGCGTACTGCAACGCCCGTTGGCCCGAGCGCTTCCCGGCGGCCGAAGAAGTCTTGCACTTCATGATGGTGGCCGCGGTGCTCCCCTTGATTGCGGTGCTGTCCGGGCAGCTGAGCACCATGCGCCAGAAGCTGCGCCAGCACCGCGATGAGCTCGAGCTGGCCCTGGAAACGAACCGCCTGCTCGCCATCCGTGATGAACTGACCGGCCTGCACAACCGCCGCCATGTGCTCGAGCTGATGCAGCTTGAGCTGCAGCGCGCCGAGCGCAGCGGGCGGCCTCTCTGTCTGGCCTTGATCGACATCGACCACTTCAAGCGTGTCAACGACCAGCATGGCCATGCGCAGGGTGACGAGGTGCTGCGCGTGTTTGCCGCCACGGCGAGTGCCGCCCTGCGCGACACCGACACGCTTGGCCGCTGGGGCGGCGAAGAGTTCATCGTGATGCTGCCCGAAACAACGGCCGAATCTGCCGTGGGCGTGCTGGCGAGGGTGCACCGGCACATGGTCGGCGTGCGCTTTGACGCTTTCGATGCGGGCTTGCGGGTCAGCTTCTCGGCCGGCGTCGCGGTGTGCCAGCCGGGCGAAACCCTGGCCGCCGCCATCGAGCGCGCTGACCAGGCCATGTATGCCGCCAAGCAGGCCGGGCGCGACCGCAGCGTCGTGGCCCAGCCCCCATCACCGCCGCAGCCGGTTGGCCGCATGCGGCAGGCTGTGCCATCATCAACCCCGTGATGCACCGCACTGATCTCACCCACACGCTCGCGCAGACCTTGCGCGGCTGGGTGTTGCGCTTCGCGTCCAGCTTCTTCCCTGCGCCCCAGCGCGCCCTTCGTCCGATTCGAATTCGCCGGGATCGTTGAGCTGCGGCTTCGGCCGGTGCTTGGCGATCCCCTTCGCGTTTCAGCGCGCTGCTTGCGCGCCTCTCAATCGAGTCGAACGGAGAGTTCCCATGACCTTGTTTGCCCCTGGCGCCGTGGCGTCGGTTGTCGCCTACCCCCGCCTCTTTGAGATCGAACACACCGCCGCCCGTCTGGCCGGCCACATCTTGCCCACGCCGGTGTGGCGCTGGCAGACCGGCGCCGCCGCGCAGTTTCTCGACCCGCGCACCGAGGTGTGGCTGAAGCTGGAGCTGTTTCAGCGCACCGGCAGTTTCAAGCTGCGGGGTGCCCTCAACTGCCTGCTGTCGCTGGATGAACCTGCCCGCCAGCGCGGCGTGGTCGCGGCCAGCGCCGGCAACCACGCGGTGTCGGTGGCGTTTGCGGCGCGTGCCGTCGGCGCCCACGCCAAGCTCGCCATGCCGCGCCACGCCAGCCCGGCGCGCATCGCCGCCTGCCGAGAGCAGCAGGCCGAGTTGCTCTTCACCGACACCATTCACCAGGCGTTTGTCTTGGCCCACAAGCTGGTGGCCGACGAGGGCCGCAGCATGGTCCACCCCTTCGACGGGCCACGCACCGCCGAAGGCACAGCCACCATCGGCCTGGAGCTGATGCGCCAGGTGCGGGCTCGACGCGGTGGTGGTGCCGGTGGGTGGCGGTGGTCTGTGCGGCGGCATTGCCGCAGCGGTGAAACAGATCAACCCACGCTGCCAGGTGTTCGGTGGAGCCCTTCGGCGCTGACGCCATGTACCGCAGCTTCGCGGCCGGCCACCCGGTGCAACTGGAGCGCGTCGACACCATCGCCGACAGCCTGGGGGCGCCCTATGCGCTCGACTACAGCTACGGCGTGTGCCGCCGGTTTGTCGATGAGATCGTGCGGGTCGACGACAGCGCGCTCACCGCCGCCATGTGCCACCTCTTTACCGACATGAAGCTGGTGGCCGAGCCAGCGGCCGCCGCAGCCACCGCGGCGCTGCTCGGCCCGCTGCGCGAGCAGCTCAATGGCAAGCGTGTGGCGCTGGTGGTCTGCGGCTCCAACATCGACGCCGCGCGTTTTGGTGAGCTGTTGATGCGTGCAACCGGCCCGTAACACCCGCGAAGCGAGGTGACCCTCAAGCAACGCCCGCGGAGCCGGCTTAGCCGGCCCGCCAGGTGGCGCCCCGCGGGGTCAGGAGCGCAGCGACTGGGGGGGCTCAATTTTTCAGCG
>JBBRFR010000208.1:0-7216 GCA_038241485.1 Burkholderiales bacterium | reverse complement strand
CAGCGTGGCCAGCGCTTCGAGCGTGCGGGGTGCGCGAAAGTGATCCACCCGCTGCGGCCCTTCGACCTGCCGGTTGAAGGCGGCGTAGTGAAAACCGCTCTCGCGTTGCAGGCTGTGCAACGCCGCCACCACCGGCGCCGTGTCGAGCGTGGCCTTGGGCAGCTCGAACATGCGCTCACCCGCATCCAGAATGGGCCGGTAGCCGGTGCATCGGCACAGGTTGCCCGAGAGCTCATCGGCAATCGCCTGCCGGCTCGGCCGCGCGCCGCAGGCCTGATGCCGCTCGTAACTCGACCACAAAGACATCACGAAGCCCGGCGTGCAAAACCCGCACTGCGAACCATGGCACTCGACCATGGCCTGCTGCGCCGGGTGCAACACCTTCCCGCGGGCCGAGCGCTGGGCCGCTCCCGAGCCGGCCTGCATCCCCTGGGGGGATCGGCCGATGTATTCATCGGCCGAGGGGCCGACATCTTCGACAGTGAACAGTGCCTTGCCGTCGAGCGTGGGTAAAAACTGGATGCAAGCGTTGACGGTCTTAAGCGTGAGCCCGCGCACGGCCGAGTTGTCACCAGCTTGCGCCAGCTCGCCGATCACCACCGTGCAGGCGCCGCAATCGCCCTCGTTGCAGCCTTCCTTGGTGCCGGTGCAGTGGGCGTCTTCTCGCAACCAATCGAGCACCGAGCGGGTGGGGTGAGGGCCATTCACCTCGACAACGGCACCGCGGTGGTAAAAGCGTATCGGTTGCGGGTTCATGCGAGGAAGCTTATGTCACAGGACGGGGTTTGTCACAGAGACCACGTAGCACGCAGCGTGCCGCGGGCGGGTGCGCGCGCGGGTGTGTGCGCGGGTGGGTGGGTACGTAGCTTGCGCGCCTGAGCCCATGCCCAATGCCACCCCTTCATGCCTGGCCCTGCGCGGCGACCTGCTCGACTTCACCGGCGCGCCCGAATGGGGTGCACCTCAGTCCCCCTTGGTGCGCTACCGGCCCGACCACTGGCTGCTGATCGACAACGGGCGCATCGTCGGCGCCCAACCCGGCTCTGAGCCCCTCGACGCCAGCTGGGCACAACACGACCACCGCGGCCAGCTGATCCTGCCCGGCTTCATCGACACCCACGTACACAGCCCTCAGCTCGACGTGATCGCCAGCTACGGCACCGAGCTGCTCGACTGGCTCAACACCTACACCTTTCCGGCCGAGCAGCGTTATGCCGACGAAGCCGAAGCCGCCACCGGCGCGGCGCGCTTTCTCGATGCGCTGCTGGCCCACGGCACGACCAGCGCGGTGGTCTTCCCCACCGTCCACAAGGTCGCCACAGAGAAGCTGTTTGCCGCCGCTCAGGCGCGCGGCATGCGCCTCATCACCGGCAAGGTGCTGATGGACCGCAACGCCCCTGACGGCCTGCGCGACGACGTGGCCCAGGCCGAGCGCGACTGTGTCGACCTGATCCAGCGCTGGCACGGCACCGACCGGCTGGCCTACGCCGTGACGGTTCGTTTTGCCCCCACCAGCTCACCCGAACAACTGGCGATGGCCGGCGCGCTGTGCCAAGCCCACCCCGGCCTCTACATGCAAACCCACGTGGCCGAAAACCGCGACGAGGTGGCCTGGGTGCGTGAGCTGTTCCCCGAAGCGCGCAGCTACCTCGATGTGTACGCCCGTGCCGGCCTGCTGAATGAGCGCAGCGTGCTGGCCCACGGCATCTGGCTCGACGACGCCGACCGCGCCGCCCTGCGAGACAGCGGTGCGCAGATCGCCCACAGCCCCTCGTCCAACTTATTTCTCGGCAGCGGCCTGTTCGACTGGCGCGCGGCCGAGGCCGCGGGCGCCGCGGTGAGCGTGGCAACCGACGTGGGCGGCGGCACCAGCCTGTGCCAACTGCGCAGCCTGGCCGACGCCTACAAGGTGCAGGCCATGGCCGGCCAGCGCCTCACCGCCTGGAAGGCCTTGCACGCCGCCACATTGGGCGCCGCCCAGGCGCTGCACCTGGCCGACGAGATCGGCTCATTCGAGCCAGGGTGCATGGCCGACGTGTGCGTCTGGGGCTGGGCCGTGGGCCCGGTGGCGCAGCGCCGGCTGGCGGTGGCGCGTGACCTGCACGAAAAGGTGTTCGCCTGGATGACCCTGGGTGACGAGCGCAACCTCGCCGCCACCTATGTCGCCGGTCGTCGGGTGCAGCCCTGAGCATGGTTCTTGCAGCTTTCGCTCACCCCTGTTCCCCCTCTCCGAGACAACGCCCATGACCCTCCGCAAGCGCAGCTTCATTGCCACCCTTTTCGCCGGCGCCTTTCTCGCCCCCGTGTCGCTCCTGGCGCAGGCCCAGGAAACCTCGGTCAAGTTCCAGCTCGACTGGCGCTTCGAAGGCCCGGCGGCGCTCTTCCTTGTGCCTGCGGCCAAGGGCTACTTCAAGGCCGAAAAGCTCAACGTCACCGTCGACGCCGGCAACGGCTCGGGCGGCACCGTCACCCGCGTGGCCTCGGGCACCTACGACATGGGCTTTGCCGACCTGGCCGCGCTGATGGAGTTCCATGCCAACAACCCGACCGCGCCCAACAAGCCGGTGGCGGTGATGATGGTCTACAACAACACGCCGGCCGCGGTGCTCGCGCTGAAGAAGAGCGGCATCAAAACGCCCGCCGACCTGAACGGCAAGAAGTTGGGCGCACCCGTGTTCGACGCTGGCCGCAAGGCCTGGCCCATCTTTGCCAAGGCCAACAACATCAGCAACGTGGCCTGGACGGCCATGGACCCGCCGCTGCGCGAAACCATGCTCGTGCGTGGCGACATCGACGCCATCACGGGCTTTTCGTTCACCTCGCTGCTCAACCTCGAAGCGCGCGGCGTGAAAGCCGAAGACGTGGTGATCCTGCCCTACCCCGCCTACGGCGTGAAGCTTTACGGCAACGCCATCATCGTGGGCGAAGAATTCCTGAAGAAGAACCCCGAAGCGGTGAAGGCGTTTTTGCGCGCCTTCAGCAAGGGCATGAAAGACGTGATCGCCGACCCCAAGGCCGCCATCGCCACCGTGAAAGCGCGCGACGGCATCATCAACGAAGAGCTGGAAACCCGCCGCCTGAAGCTCGCGCTCGATGCCACTGTGCTGACGGCCGATGCCAAGGCCGAAGGTTTTGGCGAAGCCAAGAGCGCGCGTTTGGCGCTGATGGCCAGCCAGGTTTCGGATGCGTTTGCCACCAAGGAACGGGTCAACGCTGCGGCCGTGTGGAACGGTGCCTACCTGCCCGCGGCCGCTGAACGCGACATCTTCGCCAACGCTGCGAAGAAGTAGCCCGCGCTGTTGCCGTTAAGGCAAATCCACCGACACCTGGAACATCAACGCCGAGTTGCCCAGCACGTTGAACTGGGCCGAATACAGCGGCGTGAACTGCCAGCCCACCGACAACACCAGCCCCGGCGAAAAACCGCCGTGGTTGAAGGGCACCTTGTCTTTGTACTCACCCTTGTAGCCATACAGCACACCCGCCGTCCACTGGGCGAAGAGCTGCGGGTGCTCGCTCCAGTTGTCTAGCCGCTGGCCGCCGTAGACGTAAGCACTCGGTTGGCCAAAAGAGTTGCTGAAATACGTGCCGCCCCACACGTAGCCGTCGGCGCGTTGCCGCTCCAGCCCGATCATGCGCACCGGGCGGTGCGCTTCGTCGCGTGAATAATGGAACGAAAACGGCGAGGCCATCAGCCGCCAGGCTTCGCGGGTCGCGGGCGCCACGACCGGGGCAGCCCGCACACTAGGGCGCGCGGCCTCGGGCGGGGCAGTCTGTGAATGGACGTGCGATGCAGCACAAAGCAGCCCGCAGGCCAGCGCAGGAACAAGGAATCTCATGATCACAATTGTCGCCAGGTTTTTTTACGCTTCCGCCCTGCCGGTGCGGGGCTTCACAACACTGTGTGTGACGCTTTGCCTGCTCTCGTCACTTGGCGGCTGCGCCTGGTGGGAGGTCAAGGAGCGCGAGCTGGTCTACCGCCCCAGCACCGGGAGGCCGGCCGATTTCAAAGGCCTGCGCGCGGGTGACGAGACCTTCACCGTCAGCGTGCCCGGCCTGACGAAGGGCCAGACCGACACCTTGCAGTTCTGGTGGCTGCCCAGCGGCGAGCCCGACGCCCCCGCGCTGCTCTACCTGCACGGCACCTTTCGCAACCTGTACCGCAACCTCCCCAAAATCGAAGCTTTGCGCGAGGCCGGCTTCAACGTGCTGGCGGTCGACTACCGCGGCTGGGGCGACAGCACCCCGATGGTGCCTTCCGAGTCCACCATCGTGGCCGACGCCGACACCGCCTGGAGCGAACTCACCCGCCGCCAACCCGACCCGCGCAAACGTGTGATCTTTGGGCACTCGATGGGCGGCGGTGTGGCCATCAACCTGGCCAGTCGCAAGCACTACCTCACCGAATATGGCGCGCTGATCGTCGAATCGACCTTCACCAACATGCCCGATGTGGCGGCGGCGGTGGGCGTGTGGGGCACCATCGCCTCGTGGATCACGCGGCAGAAGTTCGACTCCGTTGGCAAGATCGGCCAGGTTGACGCCCCTATCCTGATGCTCCACGGCGCCCAGGACAAGACAGTTCCCGTGGCCCTGGGCCGGAAATTGCGTGATGCAGCCAGGCCCGGCGTGCGATGGGTCGAAGTGCAGGGGGGCACGCACAGCTACCTGCACAGTGAAGCACCCCAGCTGTATCAACAGGCCGTGAAATCCGTCATCAACCAATTGCCCAAGCCGCCATGACCTCGTTCGTTGATTTTCGAAATGTCTGGCTCGCGTACAACGACGAGTTGCTCGCCAAAAAACAGTACGCCGTCGAAGACATCTCGCTGCAGGTTGATCAAGGCGAGTTCATTGCCATCGTGGGGCCGTCGGGCTGCGGCAAGTCCACTTTCATGAAGCTGGCCACGGGCCTGAAAGGCCCATCGCACGGCAGCATCCTGATTGACGGCAAAGAGGTGACCGGCCCGCTCAAGATCACCGGCATGGCTTTTCAGGCGCCGTCGCTGCTGCCCTGGCGCACCACGCTCGACAACGTGTTGCTGCCGCTCGAGATCGTGGAACCCTACCGCAGCAACTTCCGCGCGCAACGCGCGGCCTATGCCGACAAGGCGCGCAAGCTGCTGCAAAGCGTAGGCCTGGGCGGCTACGAAGACAAGTTCCCGTGGCAGCTCTCGGGCGGCATGCAACAGCGCGCCTCCATCTGCCGCGCGCTGATCCACGAGCCCAAGATGCTGCTGCTCGACGAACCCTTTGGCGCGCTCGATGCCTTCACCCGCGAAGAGCTTTGGTGCATCTTGCGCGACCTCTGGACGGTGCAGAAATTCAACGTGATCTTGGTCACCCACGACTTGCGCGAAGCGGTGTTCCTCGCCGACACGGTCTACGTGATGAGCCGCAGCCCCGGGCGCATGCTGGTGCAACGCAAGATCGAGCTGCCACGCCCGCGTGAGCTGGAGTTGACCTACACCAAGGAGTTCACCGACATCGTGCTGGAGCTGCGCGAGCACATCGGTGTGATCCGACAAAAGAGCGGCAGGCCGGCGGGAGCCGCGGCATGACGAGATCTCAACGATTGCAACTGGCCCCTTGGTTGCTGCTGACCGCGGTGTTGCTGCTGTGGGAGCTGATCTGCCGCGGCTTCAATGTCTCGGAGTTCATCTTCCCCGCGCCCTCTCGCATCGCCGCCCAGATGTGGGAGTTCGGCGGCGTGATCGCAGGCCACGCCTGGCGCACCTACTGGGTCACGATGGTGGGCTTTGGTATCTCGATCGTGGTGGGCACCTTGCTCGGCTTTCTGATCGGCAGCTCGCGCCTGGCTTATGCCGCGATGTACCCGCTGATGACGGCTTTCAACGCGCTGCCCAAGGCGGCCTTCGTGCCCATCCTGGTGGTGTGGTTCGGCATCGGTGTGGGGCCGGCCGTGCTCACCGCCTTCTTGATTTCCTTCTTTCCGATCACCGTCAACATCGCCACCGGTCTTGCCACGCTGGAGCCCGAGCTCGAAGACGTGTTGCGCGTGCTCGGCGCCAAACGCTGGGACGTGCTCATCAAGGTCGGCCTGCCACGCTCCATGCCCTACTTCTACGGCTCGCTCAAGGTGGCCATCACGCTGGCTTTTGTAGGCACCACGGTGTCTGAGATGACCGCTGCCAACGAAGGCATCGGCTACCTGCTCATCTCTGCCGGCTCGTCGATGCAGATGGGCCTGGCCTTCGCCGGCCTGGTGGTGGTGGGTGCCATGGCGATGGCCATGTACGAACTTTTTGCCGTGATCGAAAAGCGCACCACCGCCTGGGCGCACCGGGGCACCAACTCGCACTGACTACACTCGCCGCACTTCAACGCATCGACGCTTCTTTATGGGCTGGCACGGCCACCTCAAGCTCAACTACCGCCGCAGCGACGCCCACAAAACCGTCGTCCACGACGAACACAATGGCCCGCTGCGCATCCTGCAAAGCCTGTACCCCGAGGGCGAGGGCATCTGCCACAACGTGCTGGTGCACCCACCAGGCGGTGTGGTCGGTGGCGACGTGCTGCAGATCAGCGCGAACCTCGCCACGGGCAGCCATGCACTGATCACCACACCGGGTGCCACACGCTTCTACCGCAGCGCGGGCGAGCCCGCCTTGCAGGCGCTCACGGCCCGGGTGGCTGACGCGGCGCGGCTGGAGTGGCTTCCGCTGGAAACCATCCTCTACCGCAACACGCTGGCCGAAAACCGCATGCGTTTCGAGCTGGCACCGGGCGCCGAGATGATCGGCTGGGACGTGCTCGCGCTCGGCCTGCCGGCGAGCAACGAGCGCTTCGACGCGGGCCGCTTCACCCAGTCCATCGAGTTGCCAGGCGTGTGGCTGGAGCGCGGCGCGGTCGACGGCAGCGACAGTCGTTTGCTCAGCTCGCCGCTCGGTTGGGCCGGTCACAGCGTGCTGGCGACGATGTGGTTTGCAGCGGGGCAGCCCCTGGTCCCTGCGCGGCGCGACCGGTTGCTTGACGCCGCGCGCGAAGCGGCCACTGCACACCCTTTGAACGCTACGGCCGGCTGCACCTCAGCACACGCCGAGGTGGTGGTGCTGCGCGCTCTGGCTCACCGCGTGGAGCCGGCCATGGGCTTGTTCACCGAGGTGTGGAAGCGCTGGCGTGCGCTGGCTTGGTCACTGCCGGCCACCGTGCCGCGGGTTTGGCGAACCTGAACTCGATCCGACGACCCTCA
>JBBRFR010000207.1:0-7229 GCA_038241485.1 Burkholderiales bacterium | reverse complement strand
ATCGCGATGTCTTTCTGCTTGATCGCCTTGCCGCCCGTGGTGCGGCGCTTTTTGACCTTGGTGATCAGGATGCCCTGGCGGCGCAGGCTGGCGTTGACCACGGCCTCACCGCCGGCGCGCACCTCTCCACGAACCACCTTGCCGTTCTTGTCCTTGCCTTCCCATTCGAAGACAAATTCCTTGACGCGTTTTGTCGCCGTTACTGCTGCAGTTGCCATGGTGTCTCCGAGGAAACTTCTGTCCTCGTCCCGTTGGTAGTTATGTGGTGCCTGATCGACTGGGTCGGAAAAGCTATTCGTTGGTTACCGCGATGACTTCCTCAAGGGTGGTGAAGCCTGCCCGCACCTTCACGAGGCCGGATTTCCGCAAGTCGCGTACACCATCGCGTTCGGCCTGATCCGCGATGTCCATGGCCGTTCCCTCGGACAGGATGATCCGCTGAATTTCCTCGGTGATGGGCATCACTTGGTAAATGCCAACCCGACCTTTGTAGCCATTGGTGCACGCCGAACAACCGACAGCCCGGAAGGGGCGCCAGCTGCCGTCCAAGTCGCTCTCCAAGTAGCCCGCCTTGAGCATGGCTTCGCGCGGGTAATCTGCCTGTTTTTTGCAGACCTCGCAGAGGCGGCGTGCGAGACGCTGTGCCGTGATCAGCAGCACGCTGGAGGCGATGTTGAAGGGCGCAACACCCATGTTCAGAAGGCGCGTCAGCGTGGTCGGCGCGTCATTGGTGTGCAGGGTCGACATCACCATGTGGCCTGTTTGTGCCGCCTTGATGGCGATGTCGGCGGTTTCGAGGTCACGGATTTCGCCCACCATGATCACATCGGGATCCTGGCGCAAGAACGACTTAAGCGCAGCCGAGAACGTCAAACCCGCCTTGTCGTTCACGTTCACCTGGTTGATGCCCGGCAAGTTGATTTCGGCCGGGTCTTCCACAGTCGAGATGTTGACGCCGGGTTGGTTGAGGATGTTGAGGCAGGTGTACAGCGACACCGTCTTCCCGCTGCCTGTGGGTCCTGTCACCAAGATCATCCCGTAGGGGCGGACGATGCATTTCAGCAGGCGGTCTTTTTCGGCCTTTTCGTAGCCCAGGGCCTCGATGCCGAGCTTGGCACTGGACGAGTCCAGGATCCGGATGACGATCTTCTCGCCAAACAGGGTGGGCAAGGTGCTGACGCGGAAGTCGATCGACTTGTTGCCGAACTTCATCTTCATGCGCCCGTCTTGCGGAACGCGCTTTTCGGCGATGTCGAGCCGGGAGATCACCTTGATCCGCGAGGCCAGTTTTTCCTTGATGGCGATTGGCGGTTGGGTGATTTCGCGCAGTTCACCGTCGACGCGAAAGCGAACGCGGTAGTGATACTCGTAAGGCTCGAAGTGAAGGTCGGAGGCTCGCGCGTTGATTGCGTCGATCAACATCTTCTGCAAGAAGCGCACGACAGGTGCGTCTTCGACGTCGGTCGTGACTTCTTGAGTTTCAGCGGCAGCGGTACTCTCATCGTCGGTGACGTCGAACTCGAAGTCGCCGCCAACAATGTTTTCCAACGATTCAGCGGCGCTGGTGGTCGCCCCTTCGAGAATCTTGGTCAGCTTGTCGTGCTCTACGATGACCCATTCTGGAGATAGCTGAGTCGCGAACTTGATTCGTTCTGCGGCCTCCTGATCGGTGGGGTCAGCACCACCGATGAACAGACGGTTGCCCCGTTTGCCCAGCACGACGACCTGATACTGTGCCGCGAGCTTCACGTCGATGACGTTGTGCGGGAGGCGTTGAGGATCGATGGCGTTGAGATCCAGCAAGGGCATGGCCAGTGCGCTGGACAGGGTGTGCGCAAGCTCAGCCGAAGTGACCGCACCCGAAGCCAGAACCGATGACAAGAAGCTGGATTTCTTTTCTCTCGAAGACTTGACCAAGTCTTCTGCGGTCTTCGCGTTCAGCTTCCCAGCGTGCACAAGAACCCGCGCCACGCCAGACAGTGCGGATTGAGGAACTTCGGCAAGAGTGTCCACAGGCGGGTGTGCGTTACGTCACGATGATCAATTGATGATCGCCGATTCATCAGGCGCTGTAAACCTGAAGCCTATGCCCGAGCGGCAACAAGTCACGGCCAGTGACCGCAATCGCTGCAACAAATTGCATCAGGGAGGTCTGGTCGGGGTGAGAGGATTCGAACCTCCGGCCTCTACGTCCCGAACGTAGCGCTCTACCAGGCTAAGCTACACCCCGATAAAAAGGGGCCTGTGAAGGCCCGTTCGTTGCGGGTCAGGTCAAGACGAACGCTCGACCGACCGAACACAAAATTCTAGCAGAGCTTCACGGTGCACAGTCGCGGGAAGCGCCGACAGGCTGCTACGGGCCTTGTCGGCCTCGGTGCGCGCCGCATCGCGGGTCGCTTCCAGAGCACCGGTGTGGCGAACGATGCCCACGATCTCATCGAGACGCGTCACCTCGCCCTGCTCAATCGCGTTTCGGATGAGCATGCGCTCTGCGGCATTGGCACGCTCCATGGCAATCAGCAGCGGCAGGGTGGGTTTGCCTTCACGAAGGTCGTCGCCTACGTTTTTTCCAAGCTGGGAGGTTGAGCCTTCGTAGTCCAGCAAGTCATCAACCAGCTGAAACGCAGTGCCGAGGGAGCGGCCATAGGAGGCGCACGCGTCTTCCACACTTTCGCTGGCATTTGCCAACACGGCACCCAGGCGGGCGCTCGCCTCGAACAGCTTGGCCGTCTTGAAGCGGATGACCTTGAGGTAGTCGTCAACGGCCAGGTCGGGGTCGTGCATGTTCATCAGCTGCAGAACCTCTCCTTCGGCGATCACATTGGTGGCATCTGCCAACACGTCGAGCACCCGCAGGCGATCGACTGACACCATCATTTGGAACGCGCGAGAATAGAGGAAGTCACCTACCAAGACGCTGGCCGCATTGCCAAACAGGGCATTCGCCGTTTCGCGGCCACGCCGCAGGGCGGATTCGTCCACCACGTCGTCGTGGAGCAGTGTTGCGGTGTGGATGAACTCCACGATGGCGGCGAGTTCGAAGCGCTCCTTCCCATGGAACCCGAGCGCGTTGGCAAACAGCAACACCAGCATTGGCCGGATGCGCTTGCCGCCGGCGCTGATGATGTAGTGCGAAATCTGGTTGATGAGCGCCACATCTGACGCAAGGCGGCGTTGAATGACGATGTCGACCTCCCTCATCTCGCCTGCCATCAGCTGGATTGGGTCGGGGCTGGGAGCCAGGGATGTTGTGGTGGTGGGTTGCACTTCGGGCTCGGGTAGCGAGTACAAATTATAGAAAGGCGCTTGAGTGCGGCTTGGCGGGGGGGGGCTTTCTCCTCGCGACACCACGGCAGGTAGCCCGCTAACCCGTTCCATGATAGACTGCAAGGCTCTGCGCGTTTTTCGCGGGGCTGTCAGGCGGTGTTTCTCTTGCCGGCAGATTCACTGAAAGGGCTGATATGTACGCGGTCATAAAAACCGGCGGCAAACAATACAAGGTTGCTGCGGGCGAAAAGATCAAGGTAGAACAGATAGCTGCGGACGTTGGCCAAGAGATCACGATCGACCAGGTGCTGGCCATTGGTGCCGGTGCTGATTTGAAGGTCGGGGCTCCCTTGGTAACCGGCGCGAGCGTGACGGCCACGGTTGTGGCTCAAGGTAGGCATGACAAGGTGCGCATTTTCAAGATGCGCCGTCGCAAGCATTATCAAAAGCGACAAGGTCACCGCCAAAACTTCACCGAGCTCGAAATTCGAGCCGTGAACGCCTGAAAGGACTCAAACCATGGCACAGAAAAAAGGCGGCGGTTCCACACGGAACGGCCGCGATTCCCAACCCAAGATGCTCGGCGTGAAGGCGTTCGGCGGCCAACAGATTCCGGCCGGCTCGATCATCGTTCGCCAGCGTGGCACCAAGTTCCATGCTGGCACCAACGTCGGAATCGGCAAGGATCACACCTTGTTCGCCCTGATTGACGGTGAGGTGAGTTTTGCCATCAAGGGCCCGAAGAACCGTCAAACGGTCAGCGTGACGGCCCCGGCCTGAGCCTGGTCCGATAACAGCTTCGGCTGCCAAGCCCCGGTTCGCCGGGGCTTTCCTTTTTTTGCGTCGGGCGCAAGCCTGGGCTACCGTAGCGACCTGCGGCACAGCGTGGACACACAGTCATGAAATTCGTTGACGAGGCCACCATCGACGTGGCGGCCGGCAATGGCGGCAACGGCTGCATGAGTTTTCGCCGGGAGAAGTTCATTCCCTTCGGCGGGCCCAATGGCGGCGACGGCGGCAAGGGCGGCAGCGTTTACGCTGTGGGCGACCGCAATCTCAACACGCTGATCGACTTTCGCTATGCGCGCCGCCACGAAGCCCGCAATGGTGAGAACGGTCGCGGCTCGGACCAGTATGGCGCGGCGGCGGAAGACATCGTCCTGCGCATGCCCATGGGCACCATCATCAAGGACGTCGAAACCGGCAACGTCATTGCCGAGTTACTCGTGCCCGATGAAAAGGTGCTGCTCGCCAAGGGCGGAGACGGTGGCTTCGGCAATCTCCACTTCAAAACCAGTACCAACCGCGCTCCGCGGCAAAAGACCTCCGGCTGGCCGGGTGATCTGCACAAGTTGAAGCTGGAGCTGCGGGTGCTGTCCGACGTGGGCCTGCTCGGGATGCCGAATGCGGGCAAGTCCACGCTGATCGCGGCGATTTCCAACGCACGGCCGAAGATCGCCGACTACCCCTTCACCACCTTGCACCCGAACCTGGGCGTGGTACGTGTGGCCGCCGAGCAAAGCTTTGTGGTGGCCGACATTCCGGGCTTAATTGAGGGCGCATCAGAAGGCGCGGGCCTGGGCCACCTGTTTTTGCGTCATCTCCAACGCACTCACTTGTTGCTGCACCTCGTCGACATGGCACCGTTCGACGAAAGCGTCGATCCGGTCGCGCAGGCCAAGGCCATCGTCAATGAGTTGAAGAAGTACGACCAGGCGTTGTACGAAAAGCCGCGCTGGTTGGTGCTGAACAAGCTCGACATGGTGCCGATGGAAGAGCGTGAGCAGCGGGTCAAAGACTTCGTCAAACGTTTCAAATGGAAGGGCCCGGTGTTCCAGATCTCCGCGCTCACGCGCGAAGGCTGCGAGCACCTGGTGCATGCCATCTACAAACATGTCTCGACGCTCAAGAACGTGGTGCCAGACGACCCGGACCCGCGCTTCACTGCAGGCCCCGGTGACGTTAGTCCCATGCCATGACAGACGCCCTCAAGAACGCCAAACGCATCGTCGTCAAGGTCGGCTCCAGCCTGGTCACCAATGAGGGCCGGGGTCTGGATGCGGAGGCCATCGGCACCTGGTGCCGACAGATGGCAAGCTTGGCGCAGCAGGGTCGCGAGGTGGTGATGGTGTCGAGCGGCGCTGTCGCTGAAGGCATGAAGCGCCTAGGCTGGTCGGTGCGCCCCAAAGAAATTCATGAGCTGCAGGCTGCTGCAGCGGTGGGTCAGATGGGCCTGGCCCAGATCTACGAAACGCAGTTGCGCAGCCACGGCATGGGCAGTGCCCAGGTGCTGCTGACGCATGCCGACCTGGCCGACCGTGAGCGTTATCTCAATGCACGCTCCACACTGCTGACGCTGCTCAGGCTGAACGTGGTGCCGGTCATCAACGAAAACGACACCGTCGTCAACGACGAGATTAAGTTTGGTGACAACGACACGCTGGGCGCGCTGGTTGCCAACCTGATCGAAGCCGACGTGCTGATCATCCTGACCGATCAGAAAGGTCTGTATTCGGCCGATCCACGCAAAGACCCCTCCGCGCGCTTCATCCACGAAGCCGAGGCCGGCTCACCCGAGCTGGAGCGCATGGCGGGGGGGGCTGGTTCGAGCATTGGCCGCGGCGGCATGATCACCAAGATCTTGGCGGCCAAGCGCGCGGCGAGCAGTGGTGCGAACACCGTCATCGCCTGGGGGCGTGAGCCGGATGTGTTGATCCGTCTGGCGGCCGGTGAGGCCATCGGCACCGCACTGGCCGCTTCAACGCCCAAGCTCGCCGCACGCAAACAGTGGATGGCCAATCATCTGCAGTTCCGCGGGTCGGTGGTGATCGACGACGGCGCGGTGGCCAAGGTGCGTGATGAAGGCAAGAGCCTGCTGCCGATCGGCATGACCGAAGTCCAGGGTGAATTCGTGCGCGGGGATGTGATCGCCGTGCGCGACAAATCCGGCACTGAGATCGCACGCGGATTGGCCAACTACGCCGCTTCGGAAGCGCGCCTGATCGCGCGCAAGCCATCGAGTGAGTTCGAGCGTCTGCTGGGCTTTACTGGCGAACCCGAGATGATCCACCGCGACAACCTGGTGCTCGCCTGAGCGAAGCCTCTCAGGTTGCCGGGTCGCCGGGTTCGTCAGACGGCGCGGCGTCAAATGCGGCCGAATCTGTTTCGCTCATGTCGTCGCGGTGGTGCGGCCGCATGCCTGAGCGCAGATAGCGGTTGTGATGGTTGTTGCGCGGCAGAAAGCGCGCCAACTCCGTCAACGCCATTTGATACACGTCGCGCTTGAACTCGATCACCAGATCAAGCGGAACCCAGTATTCGTTCCAGCGCCACGCATCGAACTCGGGGTGGTCAGTGGCACGCAGGTTCATGTCGCTGTCACGGCCCATGAGTTGCAGCAAAAACCAGATCTGCTTTTGCCCTCGGTAGTGCCCACGTGCATCGCGGCGGATGAAATGGTCAGGCACTTCGTAGCGCAGCCAGTCGCGGGTGCGCGCGACGATGCGAACGTGATCGGGCAACAACCCCACTTCTTCGTGGAGCTCGCGGAACATCGCCTGCTCAGGCGTTTCGCCGTATTTGATGCCCCCTTGCGGGAACTGCCAGGAGTGGGTGCGGAGGCGTTTGCCCCAGAAAACCTGGTTCCTATGGTTGAGCAGGATGATGCCGACGTTGGGTCTGAACCCTTCGCGGTCGAGCATAATCAACCTCAAATTCTTTAGTTGAATTCATTATTGCACCGGCATTGCGGGAAACAACCCCGCGGGTTTCCCCAGCCTCGCCGTGAATTCTCAGGTTCTTCCCCCACTTCCCCCCGTATTGGCCTGCCCATGAAAGCCTCACAGTTTTTCATTTCCACGCTCAAGGAAGCGCCTGCCGATGCCGAGGTGGCGAGCCACAAATTGATGATGCGGGCGGGCTTCATCAAGCGCTTGGGTGCGGGCATCTACAACTACATGCCG
>JBBRFR010000206.1:0-7239 GCA_038241485.1 Burkholderiales bacterium | reverse complement strand
ACGCGGGTCGGGGCGCACGCGCATGATGTCTTTGAACGCGCCACCGTTCATCACGGGGCTCACGGCTTCCATCTTGCGTGCTTCGTTGGCGTCCATCACGCTTTTACGCAGACCGTCTAGCATCTGCAAGCTCGTGATGGGGTGCGCATTCTCAGGCTTGGCCATTTCGGCTTTGGCCAACTCATTGCGCCGAAGCCGAATCGCATTCAACTCGGTCGCCACTCCCACCGGGTCACCGACCACCACGACCAGCTCCTTGCCTTTGGTCTTGGGATGGCAAGCAGCCGCGCGCTGCAGGTTGTCAACCAGGCTTTGCGCTTCGCTGGCCATGCTCACGAACGGGAAGTCTTGGTCCACCTCGCTGGCGGAGCCTTGGCCTCCCTTGGCCTTGAAGCTGCCCAGCGCACATTCCAGCACTTGGGCTTTGAGTGCATCCACGGTCGGTGTGAATGAATTGCGCCCGCCGCTTTGCAAGCTCACCTGCTGCATGGCCTTGGGATTCGCGGCGTTCTGGCTCTTGAGCTTGTCGCTCCATAGGTTGGCGCTGTAGGCGACCCAGATGCTGCCGATCTTGTGGGCCTGCGGAATGTGCAGCAGCTTCATGCCGGCCACGTTGTGGCCGTCGCGCCTGCACGATGGAGGCTGCGGCATCTGGCTGAACACCGGGTCGCTCTGCGCGATGAGGTTGGCCGCATCGGTCACACGGAAGATCAGCCAGTTCTTCATACCCGGCGGTGGGCTGGGGATGTAGACGTGCACATAGCCTGCTCGCAGCATGCGCAGCACGTAGCGGCTCTCGGTAGGCTTGCGCGCAGGCACCAGGCCTTCGACCATGCCACCAGCACTGCTCACCGACTGCGCGCCCACGGGCGCAAGCCTCGCGTCGTTGGCGATGGGGCTTGGGCGCAGCAGCAGCAAAGACAAACCGCTCTTGTTGCAACGTTCGCAACCGGCTTGGGGGTTGGTGGTGCTCATGGGGTGGCTTTCAGTCGCAGGGCACTGAGCAGGGGGCTCAGAGTATCCAGGGTTTCGAGGGGTTCGTCGGCTTCGGGTGGCGCGTTGAGTACGGCCACGACGTCATGGTGTGTCTCGACACCGGGGTGCAAGAGCGTGAGGGCCGCCCAGGCGGCGTGGTCAGCCGGTTTGGCAAATCGCTGCGGCCAGCGCCGTGCGGCCGCTTCGGTGCGCTCCAGGGCAGCATGAGCTTGTTTGTAGCAAGCGGGCGCGTCGGGTGGTGGCCGATCGTTGCGCGGCAACTGCGCACGCTCGCCGAGCCAGCGCGCCACGGTCTGGTGCAGCAATTCGCCCTGCATGAAGCTGCGCCATTCGGCTTGGGTCAGCCGCAACGACGCGGCCACTTCGCTCGGGCTTTTGAGTTGCACGAGTTCACCGCAGGCGTCGAGGTAAAACCAGCTTTGAATGCGCCCCAGCTGCGCGGCCACGCGGGTGTCGCCCACCACATGGCGCAGCCAGGCCATGGCACGCCGGTCAGCCAGGCGCTGGTAGCGCGCGGGGGTGATGGCGTCGGTGTTCACCTTGAGCATCGCAGCGATCGCCTGAGTCAACTCAAGCGCCGACATGCTGCTTTGCAGCCAGCCGCCGATGCGGTGCGCTGCCAAGCCAGAAGAAGCCAAGCCATCCGCCTGTGCGTGAGTGAGTTCAGCCAACGCGATTTCGGCCGTTTGAGCCAACCACGGGTCATCGCGGCCGTGCAATTCCACGAGGTAGGGGTGAAGGTTTGCAGGCAATGCAATACCGGGCACAAGCGCTATCGCATGCACCGGTCGCCCCCAAGCTTGCTCGCGCGCGTCGATCAGGTCAGGCCCGTCGTTAGAACTCGCCCCCCCAATGGGAATCGGCTCGCCGAGCATCGGGTCGACCATCACATGGGTAGGAACACCCGCCTCCAAGGACACGGCCAGAGACGAGACCAGGGTCTCCAAGCTCATGGCGTCGGCGGGTCAGATCGCGCTTGCGCCACCAGCGCCTGCACCGGCGAGCGCGCTGGGACACTCGGCCAGCTTCGGTGGCTTCGGCAAGCTCAACGAAGCACTCGCACTCCCCGCCCCCGCCAGCTCCTTCATCGCCGCCTTGAAGCTGGCCGGCCCCGATGTCGTGAGCGTGATGCTGCCGGTTGTGATGCGCAGGCTGGAGCCACCGGCCGTGAGCAGCACATGCTTCGGTGCGCCCATCGTGATGGCGTTGGTGACGCTGCTCACCGCGATCGCTTTGTCGGCCGTGATGCTGAGCGTGTTGGCCTGCGCCTGCACGCTCACATTCCCGCTGGCGGCGTGCAGCTGCATGCCGGTCTCGGCGTTGGGCTTGCTGCCGTTTTGCGCCTTGCCGTAGGTGAAGAGGCTCAAGCCCGCCTTCACCGCCACAGCGGTGTGGCGTTGGCTGGCCCAGTTGATGTCTTGCCCTGCGGCCAGGCTGGCTGTGGTGCCGGCGCTCATCACGCTGTGGGCCGGTGTGGCGCTGCCCACGCCGCCAGGGGCGCTGATGAGCAGGTCGGGGCGGGCCCAGGCGCTGATGCTGCCGGCGCCGCCTTGGATGGCGACCATGTCTTCTTCGCCTGCGGCTTGTGCTGCGCCTCGGCTGTCGGTGGCGCTCAGGCTGTGGGCGCTGGCTTGTTGGCTCTTGCGCGCGGGCATCTCTTGGGGCGGCACTTCGGCGCTGAGCTTGGCGTTGTGCTTTTGGGCCGTGTCGCTCAGGGTTTGCGTCAGCTCGCCGGCCTGTTCGATCTGGGCAATGCCGGCTCGGGCTTCCACACTTTGTGCGCTGGCGTGGGTGCCTTGGGCGCGGGTGTAGGCGCTCAGGTGCAGGCCGCTGCCGGCGCGCACGGCGCCGTAGGCTGTGGTCGCGAGGTCCAGGCCGTGGCCGCGTTTGGCCAGGCGTTGGTTGTCGGTTTGTTGCAGCAGGTGGCCCAGCTGCAGCCAGCTGGCGGCGGTGGTGCTGCCCAGGGTGACGCGCGCTTGGGCGGGGCTGTCGTCGAGCACGAGTTGGTTGTAGGCGCCGGCGCCGCTTTGGCTTGAGTCGAGGCTTTGGCTTTTGAAGCCGGCCAGCACTGCGGGGTGTTGGTGGCCTTCTTGTTCGCCTGCCCTTTGTTGGCCGGGGAACCAGGGGCCGGCGTTGCCGGTGGCGGTGGCGGCCCCGGCTGCGACTTGGTTGCCTTGGGCGTCTGGTTGGCCTTGGCCGTTGTAGACGCTGCCGATGACGACGGGGCGGTCGATGTCGCCTTCGATGAAGCTGACCAGCACTTCCTGGCCCAGGCGCGGGGTGTGGTGGCCGCCCCAGTTGGCGCCGGCCCAGGCCTGGCTCACGCGCACCCAGGTGCCGGTGCTGTCGTCACCGGGGGCGTTGTCTTGTGATCCATTGCCGGCGGGGTGGTCGAGGCGGTGGGCGCTTTGGGCGCCGCGTTGCCAGTGGAACTGGATCTTGATGCGGTTGTCGCGGTCGGTGTGCACGGGCTCGCCCAGGCCCACGACGATGGCGCTTTGGGCGCCGCTCACTTGCGGGCGGCTGAAGACGAGGTCGCCTCGTTCGTTGCCCTGCTCAGCTCGACAGCCGGCCGCGCGCACGGGGATGCTCGCGTCTTGGGCGATCAGGCGTGCCTGGTACAGCGGCTCTTCGCTGTCGTTTGCGTGAGTGTTGGCGGGGCCTTTGAACAGGCTGGGCTTGGGGCTGCGGGCCGCGGGGGTGTCGTCGCTCGCGGGGGTGAAGGCCGGGGGCACTTTGCCGAGCAGGGTTTGCAAGCTGGTGCCGAGGTCAGCGGTGATGTTGTTGCGCCCACGGTGCTGCACGGCCAGGGTGACCCAGCGGGTGCTGGGGTCGACGCTTGGGTGTTCGTTCAAGTTGAAGGTGGTGGCGCAGGTGGCTTGGCGCAGTGAGCCCTGGGCCTGGAACTGATACGCCGGCGCCTGGAAGGCTTCGAGCTGGCGTTGGGTGACACGCTGAGCCTGGGCCGCGTCTTCGTAGGCGTAGGCGCCGGGCTGGTCGCGCAGGCTGAGTTGCAGCTCGGCGGGGTTCAGGCGGGGGTCTCCCAGCGCTTGCGAGCTGGCTTGTTGCAAGCTGCGGTGATCCCAGCTGGCGGCTGCCAGGTCGGTGCTGGCAACGCGGCGGGTTTCTGTGAAACGGTGGAGGCTGTCTTCTTTGAAGCTGGCCGAGGCGCTTTGGGTGAAGCGCACGCGCGGCTGAACGTTGGGCTGGAAGCAGCCGTTGTGGTCGGCGATCACCAGGGTGTGCTGGCCCAGGCTGTCAGCTTCATCGGCTTGGTGCTCGAACCAGCAGAACAGGCCTTCTTCGGCCAGCAGGCGCTGCACAAAAGCGAGATCGCTCTCGTGGTACTGCATGCACAGGCTGCGACTCGGGTAGACGCTCGCGTCAGCCAGCTCCCAGCGCCACGCGGGTGCAAGCTTGCCTTGAGCTTGGTAATCGGCAAACACCTCGTCGATGATTTGCATCACCGTCTTGTCTTGAAAGACCCAGGCGTCTTGGCGGTGCCCCAAGAAGCTCAACCACGGCTCGATGGTGAGCTTGTAGCGTGCCAGGCCGCCGTCACTGCCCAGCAGGGCAAATGAAGTCACGTGGCCGTGAAAGGGGCGCAACACAGTGCGGCTTTGTTGCGTGAGCAGATCCAGCCGCACGGGCTGGCCGATCAGGTCTTTGAGCTGCAGGTGGGCGTTGGTGCTGAGTGCCAGCACCTCGAATTTGAAGCCGGCCGATGCAGCGCTGCCCGGGGCACGCGGGCCGATGGTTTCGGTGCCTTGCATGCGCTCGGCCAGCAGCACATTGGGGCCGAGTGGTGTGTGCAGGCGCAGCAGGCGCTGGTTCTGGCTGGGGCCCAGCGCCGCCAGGACGGCTTGCACGAGGGACTGAACGGCAGACAAAACGGTCATATTGGGAAGGTGGAGATACGGGCACTCGGCGCACGGAATGCCGAGCTTGGATCATCCCAGCGAGTAGGACTGATCATCAATCCCTCATAGGGACGGGGCGCCACAGTTACAGATGAAACTTCGGTAACCATGGCAGCAGGATCACTTGACGCTGTACTTGAACTTCCCGTCTTTCCCGGCGCTGACCTTGATGCGTGCAATGGCCTGCCCCTCGGCCATGCGGGCAAGCACGCTTTCGGCGATCTCGGGCAGCAGGGTGCCGTTGAGGATGTGGTCGACCGCGCGCGCGCCGGTGTCAACCTCGGTGCAACGCGCCAGCACGGCCTCGACCAAGCCTTCGTCGTAGTCGAACTGTGCCTTGTGGTTGGTCGCCACCCGCGCGGCGATGCGGCCGAGCTTCAGGCGGATGATTTGCTCCAGCACATCGTCTGAGATCGGGTAGTAGGGCACCACCTTCATGCGGCCCAGGAAGGCCGGCTTGAACGCCTTGTAGAGCTGTGGGCGCAGCTGCTCGGTGAGGGTGTCGGCGTCGGGCACTTCTTCCGGCGGCTTGTTGAGACAGGTCTGCATGATGGCCTGCGCGCCCACGTTGCTGGTGAGAATGATCAGCGCGTTGCGGAAGTCGATCTCGCGGCCTTCGGCGTCGTCCATCACGCCTTTGTCGAAGACCTGGAAGAACATCTCCAGCACGTCGGGGTGAGCCTTTTCTACCTCGTCGAGCAACACCACGCTGTAGGGGCGGCGGCGCACGGCTTCGGTCAACACACCCCCTTCGCCGTAACCCACATAGCCTGGGGGCGAGCCCTTCAGGCCGCTCACGGTGTGGGCCTCTTGGTACTCGCTCATGTTGATGGTGATCATGTTGCGCTCGCCGCCGTAGAGCACGTCGGCCAGGGCCAGCGCGGTTTCGGTCTTGCCCACACCGGAGGGGCCAACGAACATGAACACACCCTTGGGCTTGTTCGGGTCTTCGAGGTTGGCGCGGGCGGTACGCACACGCTGGGCCACGGCTTCGAGCGCATGGTCTTGGCCAATGATGCGTTCTTGCAGCGTGGGCAAGAGGTTGAGCACGGTTTTGATTTCGTCCTTGACCATTTTGCCGAGCGGGATGCCCGTCCAGGCGGCGACGATCTCAGCCACCACGGTGCCGTCGACCTGCATCGGCACCATCGGGCTTTCGCCTTGCAGTGTGGCGAGTTCGGCCAGCTTGGCTTGCAAGGCCGCGTGTTCGGGGGACGCAGGTGCGGCTTTCGCCTTGCCGCTCTTGGTCGCCTTGGGTTTGATCTCGGCGTCGGCGGGGGCTGCCGGCTTGGCCTCCAAGCCCGCACGCATTGCGCGAATCTCGCCGACCAGTGTCTTCTCTTGCTCCCAGCGTGCCTTGAGCGCAGCAGCCTTGTCGCTCAGTTGTTGCTGTTGTTCAGCCAACTCGGCCAGGCGCGCCGCATGGTCGGCGCCGGCCGCGGCCTCGCGCTCGAGTGCGCCGCGTTCGGCAGCCAAGCGGTCGAGGTGGCGGTTCGTGTCTTCGATCGCAGAAGGTGTGGCGCTCTGGCCGAGCGCCACCTTGGCGCAGGCGGTGTCGAGCACGCTGATGGCCTTGTCGGGCAGTTGCCTGCCGCTGATGTAGCGGGCCGACAAGCGCACGGCTTCGGTGATGGCTTCATCGAACAAGCGCACGTTGAAGTGCTTCTCCATCAAAGGCGCCATGCCGCGCAGCATGGCGGCCGCCAACGGCTCGCTGGGCTCTTCAACCTTGACCACCTGGAAGCGCCGCGCGAGCGCGGCGTCTTTTTCGAAGTATTTCTTGTATTCGCTCCAGGTGGTGGCCGCCACGGTGCGCAACTCGCCACGCGCCAGCGCGGGCTTGAGCAAGTTGGCCGCGTCGTTCTGGCCAGCTTGGCCGCCAGCGCCAATCATGGTGTGCGCTTCGTCGATGAACAAGATGATGGGGTGTGGGCTGCGCTTCACCTCGTCGATCACGTTCTTCAAACGGTTTTCGAACTCGCCCTTCACCGACGCGCCGGCTTGCAGCAAACCCATGTCAAGCGTGTGCAACTCAACCCCCTGCAGTGGTGGCGGCACGTCGCCCACGGCGATGCGCAAGGCCAGGCCTTCGACCACGGCGGTTTTGCCCACACCCGCCTCGCCGGTGAGGATGGGGTTGTTTTGGCGGCGGCGCATCAGGATGTCGATGCACTGGCGAATCTCGGGGTCGCGGCCGATCACGGGGTCGACCGTGCCTTCACGAGCCCGCTGCGTGAGCTTCGTGGTGAATTGATCGAGTGCAGGCGTCTTGCCTGGCGCTGCGGCCTGCGCGGCGGCTTCTTCGTCGGTGTCTGCAGAAGGT
>JBBRFR010000205.1:0-7276 GCA_038241485.1 Burkholderiales bacterium | reverse complement strand
GCACCGCACCCGCGCTGTGGGCCAGGTCCCAGATCGCCAGCGCACCCGCCGCATGGGCACGGGCCGTGAGCGCCGCCATGTCGTGCATCGCGCCGGTCCGGTAGTTGACATGGGTGAGCATCAGTACCGCGGCCTCATCGGTGAGGGCGGCCTCGATCCGGTCGCTGTCGACCAGGTGAAGGTCGTAGCCGCGCTGTTGGCACAAGGCTTCGGCGATGTAAAGGTCGGTCGGGAAGTTGCTGCGCTCGCTCACCACCTTGCTGCGCCCCGGTGCATCCTTGGCCGCGATCTGCAACGCGGCGCTCAGCACCTTGTACAGGTTGATCGAGGTGCTGTCGGTCGCCACCACTTCGCCGGCGTGGGCGCCGATCAGCCGCGCGATCTTGTCGCCCAACCGGTGCGGCAGATCGAACCAGCCGGCGCTGTTCCAGGAGCGGATCAGGCCCTGGCCCCACTCCTCGGTCACCGCCCGGGCTACCCGGGTGGGCGCGGTGACGGGCAGGACGCCAAGCGAATTTCCATCGAGGTAGATCACGCCCTCGGGCAGGGTGAAGTGATCGCGCAGCGCGCGCATCGGATCGCGAGCGTCGAGGTCCAGGCAGTTTTGCAGGGTCGTCATGGTTCGAAAGGAGGCAAAGGGATTGGGTGTCGGCGCTGAAGCTGGGTCAATCCAGCGCGCGCAGCACGGCGCGCACCGGGGAGGCGTCGGCACTCATGAGTTTGAGGGGCAGGGCGATCAGCTCGTAGTCGCCGGCCGGCACGGCGTTGAGCACCAGGTTTTCGAGCACGCGCAGATGGTGCTTCAGCAACTGCTGATGGCTGTCCAAGGTCTTGCTGTCGGCGGGGTCAACCGATTGGCTGTCGATGCCGACCAGTTGCACGCCCTTGCTTGCGAGCCAGGTGAGGGTCTCAGGTGCAAACGCGCTGAACTCGTTCGACCAGGCGGTAGCGGCGTGCTCGCAGCTGCGCACCAGCACGCGCGGCGGCAGGTCTTTGCCCGCGTGCGCCAGGTCAGCCACCTGGATCAGCCGCGCCGGGCCGATGGCATGGATCACACGGCAAGGGCCGAGGTAGGGCGCGAGATCGACCTCGCCGATGGCAGGCGCGCCATCGGCGTAGTGCAGTGGTGCATCGGCATGGGCGCCGATGTGCGGCGACATGGTGATGGCACTCAGGTTGACCGGGCAGCCGGGGCCGATGCGTGCCGTCCACTGCTGCGAGTAGGCCTGGTCACCGGGGAACAGCGGCGAGTCGGGCGAGATAGGTGGCGAGATGTCCCACACGCGTTTCATGGCTCACTCCTTGGCCCCGTCGGGGTGCGCACCACGGTCACGCTGCAGTCGGACTGCGCGGTGACCTGGGTCGACACGCTGCCCAGGTCGCGGCGCAGGGTGCCGCTGCTGCGCGCGCCCATCACGATGTGGTCGACCTGGTTCTTGCGGGCGTAGTCGATGATCGCTGCGGCCGCATCGGGCGCCTCGAGCACGTGGAAGGTCACCCGGCCGGCTGGCGCTTCGGTGGGCAGCTTGAGCGACTGAATCAAGGGGCGGGCCCAGTGCTTGAGCTGCACCAGCAGGTTCACGTGCTCGCTGCTGTCGTCGGGTTCCGTCAGCTCGTCCATGCCGATGCGGTGGGTCTTCATCACGGCCAGGCAGGCCAGGCGGGCGCCCGGCTCGATTTGCAACAGGCGAGCGACGGTGAGGCGCAACGTCTCCAGCAACTCGCGCTCGGTGTGGGCCACGTCCACCGCCACCATGAGCATGGGGCTGCGCGCCAGCTGGGTGGTGGCGCTGGCGCGAGCGGAAGGCTCGGCGCCCATGGCCGAGAACCATCGACTCAAAACTTTCATCGTGCCGCTGCGCGCGCGGCGTGCGGCGCGTTCGGTCAGCACCACTTGGTCGGGGTGCTGCAGCTCGAAGGCGAGTTGTGCACTGGTCTGCTGGCGTTTGTCGGGCAGTGGCTCCAGGGCCTGCAAGATGATTTCTTGCAGCCAGGGCGGGCAGTCGGGCCGCAGCGTGATCGGCGGCACCGGGTCGCGGTACAGGCGATCGCGCAGGCCGCGCACGCTGTCGGGCGAGCCGAAGGGGCGCTCGCCGGTGGTGAGGTGGTAGAGCATCACGCCAAGTGCGAACAGGTCGCTGCGCGGGTCGTTACGCACAAACTGCACCTGCTCGGGCGACATGTAGGGCGCGGTGCCCATCGGCAGCTCGAACTCTGCGTCGAGCAGGTCGGGCAGGTGGTCATGGCGCGAGAGACCGAAGTCGACCAGCACCGCCTCGCCTGTCTCACGGAACATGATGTTGCTGGGTTTCACGTCGAGGTGCACCAGGTGCTGGCGGTGCAGCTCGTGCAAGGCGGTGGCCACGCGCGTGCCGATGTGCACCACGTCATCGATGGGCAGCGGGGCGTGATCGAGCCGCTTTCTGAGCGAGTCGCCGCCGATGCGCTCCATCACGATGAAGGGCTGGCGGGTGAAGTCGCCCTTGGCGATGAAACGTGGCACATGCACGCCGGTAAGGCGCGGCAGGATCATCTGCTCGACCTCGAAGCCGACGATGCTCGCCGGGTCATCGCCGCCGAGGATGCGCGGCACTTTCATGATGAGCGGCATATCGGGTTCGGCGCTGTCGAGCCAGGTCACTTGCCAGAGCTGCGCCATGCCGCCCTGGTGCAGGTGCTTGTCGAGCCGAAACCCCTCGACCACCTGCCCCGCTTGCAGTGGGCGCAGCGGGTGCGTTGCCGGTGCCGCCGCCTCGAAGGGGGCGGTGTGGTCGCTGGTGTTGCCGAATTCAGCCGCCATCTTGCAGGCGCTGCGCCAGCCGCAGCGGTAGCCCGGCTGCGCGCACTTTGGCCGCAGCGGTGTCGTGGTCGTAGGGAACGCGGTGGAAGGTGAGCTCGGCACGGGCGGTGTCAAACATCGCGTAGCAGGCGGCCGGGTTGTGGTCCCGTGGTTGACCCGCCGAACCGGGGATCACCAGCCATTGCCGTTGCGGCGAGAGCGGAATGGCCACCTCGGGAACGGGTGCGAACTCGCCCACTTTGCCGGTGCCGGCCAGGTGATAGAGGCGCGGCTCATGCACATGGCCACAAAAGGTGATGCGGCAGGCAGTGGCGTGCATGCTGCGCCCCGCATCGGCCCGCGCATGGATGTAGGCCCACTCAGGGGGAGCGAAGGCGTTGGCGTGAACGAAGAGCCGGGTGTCGTCGATCACGGTGAACGGCAGCTTGGCGAGGAAGTCGAGTTGCTCGGCGTTCAGCTGTTCGTGTGTCCAGGCGACCACTGCGCGGGCGTCTTCGACCATGCTGGGTTGCGGCCCCATGACGGCCGCGGCGTCGTGGTTGCCCTTGATCGCCACCGCGCCCTCGGCCACGTGCTCACGAATGCAGTCGACCACCCAGCCCGGGTCGGCGCCGTAGCCCACGAAGTCGCCCAGAAACGCATGCCGCTCGGCACCTTGCGTTTGCGCGTGGGACAGCACCGCCTCCACCGCTTCGCGGTTGGCGTGCAAGTCGGTGACGAGGGCGAGTTTCATGGCGCCTCGGGCGAAGCTAGCTCAGCCAATGCGGCCAAGCAGCAAAAATTCCATGAGCGCCTTTTGGACATGCATGCGATTCTCTGCCTCGTCCCAGACGACGGATTGAGGCCCGTCGATGACTTCAGCCTCGACCTCTTCGCCCCGGTGAGCCGGCAGGCAGTGCATGAAGAGTGCATCGGGCTGGGCGGCGGCCATCATTTCGCGGTCGACGCACCAGTCGGCAAAAGCCTTCATGCGCTCGGCGTTTTCGGCCTCGAAGCCCATGCTCGTCCACACGTCGGTGGTGACGAGGTGGGCGCCGCGGCAGGCGTCGAGCGGGTTCTTGAATACCTTCACGCAGGCGGTGTTGGAAACACCGGCCACGCGGGCATCGATCTCATAACCCGTGGGCGTGCTCACGTGCAGGGTGAAGCCCAGGATGTCGGCCGCCTGCAGCCAGGTGTTGGCCATGTTGTTGCCGTCGCCCACCCAGGCCACCACCTTGCCGGCGATGGAACCACGGTGCTCGATGAAAGTGAAGATGTCGGCCAGGATCTGGCACGGGTGGTACTCGTTGGTCAGGCCGTTGATGACCGGCACGCGCGAGTTGGCCGCAAAGCCCTCGATCTTGGTCTGCTCGTAGGTGCGGATCATCACCAGGTCGACCATGCGGCTGATCACACGTGCGCTGTCTTCAACCGGCTCGGAGCGGCCGAGCTGGCTGTCTCCGGTGGTGAGGTTCACGACCGAGCCACCCATCTGGTACATGCCGGCCTCGAAGCTCACGCGCGTGCGTGTCGAGGCCTTCTCGAAGATCATCGCGAGCGTGCGGTCGACCAGGGGCGTGTACTTCTCGTAATTCTTGAAACGCGTCTTGATGATGCGGGTGCGGTCGAACAGGTAGGCGTATTCCTCGGTGCGGAGGTCCTTGAACTGCAGGTAGTGCTTGATGAGGCTCATGCCGGGCGTCATGTTTTTGCCGCGAGAAACTTCTTGATAAGCGGGCACAAGATGGCAACGATTTGCGCCGCTTCGTCTGCGCTCAGGATGAGCGGGGGCACCAGGCGGATCACACGGTCCGCGGTGACGCTGAGCATCAAGCCGGCCTCGGCCGCCTGGCCCAACAACTCGCCGCACGGGCGGTCGAGCTCGATGCCGAGCATCAGGCCCAGGCCACGCACCTCGACCACACCGGCCACGCCGCTGAGCTCACGCTCCAGCCCGGCCCTGAGCGCAGCGCCCACGGTGGCAGCGTTCTCCAGCAGCTTGTCTTCTTCCATGATGCGGATGGTCTCGACCCCCGCGCGCATGGCCAACGGGTTGCCGCCGAAGGTGCTGCCGTGGTTGCCCGGGCCGAGTACCTTGGCGGCTTTGGGGCCGCAGACAATGGCCCCCACCGGCACGCCCGAACCCAGGCCCTTGGCCAAGGGCATCACGTCGGGCAAGATGTCCGCCCACTGGTGGGCGAACCCCTTGCCGGTGCGGCCCATGCCGCACTGCACTTCGTCCAGCATCAAGAGCCAGCCACGCTCGTCGCAAATGCGGCGAACGGCTTGCAGGTAATCCGCCGTGCTGGGGTTGATGCCGCCTTCGCCCTGAATCACTTCAAGGAATACGGCCACCACGTTGGGGTGGGTCTTGGCGACGTTTTCGATCGCGGCCACGTCATTGAGCGGCACACGCACGAAGCCTTCGACCAGCGGGCCGAAACCGGCCTGCACCTTGGGGTTGCCAGTGGCCGACAGCGTGGCGATCGAGCGGCCGTGGAAAGCTTTTTCGTAAACGATGATCTCGGGGCGGTCGATGCCTTTGTCGTGCCCGAATTTGCGCGCGATTTTCAGAGCACCTTCGTTGGCTTCGAGGCCGGTGCTGCAAAAGAACACGTTCGTCAGGCCCGACAGTTCGGTCAGCTTGGCGGCGAGTTTTTCTTGCAACGGCACCTGGTAGTAATTGCTGCTGTGGATCAGCTTGCTCACCTGGTCTTGCAGCGCCGGCACCAGCTTTGGGTGGGCGTGGCCGAGCGTGTTGACGGCAATGCCGCCCAGTCCGTCGAGGTACTTCTTGCCATCGGTGTCCCACAACCAGCAGCCTCGGCCGTATGCAAGCGCCATCGGCAGGCGGCCGTAGGTGGGCATCACATGCGGTTCGGGGCTGGCAGACAGTTTGTCGGGCGCATTCATGGCGGGGCTTCCTGAGTGAGGAAAATTGAGCGTTTGATTCTAAGGGTCGGCCTCGAAACGGCCGATATACGGGGATGGATCACGTTCTTGAATCCCCATGTGATGCTGCGCTGCAGCACAGCCCCGGCACAATGGCGGCCGCAGCACCGCGCATCCGCATGACCACACCAGCAGCCCCTCGCGAAGTCTTTATCCAAGGCATCACCAAGGATGGCAGGCCCTTTCGCCCGAGCGACTGGGCCGAGCGGCTGGCGGGCGCGATGTCGTGTTTTCGCCCCGGCGGCTCGGTGGGAGGGCCGGGGGCCTTCATCGGTTACTCGCCGTATTGCGTGCCACGGGTGATCAATGGCGTGAAGTGCGTGATCGTCAACGAAGCCCTGCGCGACGTCGAGCTCATGGCCTGGGACTTCGTGATGAACTTCGCCCGCGACAACAATCTGCAGGTGGCCGATGCCTGCCTGTTGCCTGGGCCAGGCAAGGATTCGTGACCCCCAATGAAAAAGGCCCGCTGTTGCGGGCCTTTTGCTTCGCTATCCGGGAACCTGAATCAGGCGGCGAGCGCCTTGACCTTGGCCGACAGGCGGCTCTTGTGGCGGGCGGCCTTGTTCTTGTGGAACAAGCCCTTGTCGGCCACGGAATCGATCACGCTCTGGGCAGACTGGAACAGCTCTGTGGCCTTGGCCTTGTCGCCAGCGACAACGGCTTTCTGAACATTCTTGATGACGGTGCGGAACTTCGAACGCAGCGCGGTATTGGCGGCGTTGAGTTTGACGTCTTGACGAACGCGCTTGAGCCCCGAGGCAATGCGAACCGTCTTTTTGACTTTGGAAGAAGTGGCCATGTTTGAGCTGCCCGTTTGTGGGAGCCAGATAGAACGAAGTCGGCGAGTATAGCAGTGGACTTCGCAGGGGCGCAAACCGAGTGGCAGGACGTGAGCAGGCGCTACCTATAATCCGCCCGCATCCGAGGCGGCATTTCCGCCTGCGCCTTTCGGCTCCTCCTTCATGAATTTGCTGCGCGCTGCGTCGATCGTCTCTGTGTTGACCCTGGCATCGCGCATCACCGGGCTGGTGCGCGAGCTCATCATTGCCGCGCTCTTTGGCGCAGGCGCCTGGACCGACGCTTTCCAGGCCGCATTTCGCATCCCCAACATGCTGCGCCGGCTGTTCGCCGAGGGCGCGTTTTCGCAGGCCTTTGTGCCGCTGCTGGGCAACACCCGCGCGCGCGATGGCGACGAGGTCACCAAGCTGCTGATCAGTGCCGTGGCCACGGTGCTGTTCTGGGCGCTGCTGCTGACCTGCGTCATCGGTGTGCTTGTGGCGCCGGTGGTGGTCTGGCTGATGGCCTCGGGGCTGAAGGAGTTCGACGGCGCGGTGCTGATGACACGCTGGATGTTCCCCTACATCGGCTTCATCTCCTTGGTGGCTTTGTCGGCGGGCATCTTGAACACCTGGAAGCACTTTGCGGTGCCGGCGGCCTCGCCGGTGTTGCTCAACCTGTCGATCATCGCCGCGGCCTGGTGGTTGTCGCCCTGGTTCAAGCGCTGGGGCATCGAGCCCATTTATTCGCTGGCGGCTGGCG
>JBBRFR010000204.1:0-7289 GCA_038241485.1 Burkholderiales bacterium | reverse complement strand
GTTTTTGTGGATCATTGGTAAGTTACTTGAACATGGTTTCGTAACAGGAACGGAATACGGTGTCTTAATCCTTGTTTTTGTGGATCATTGGTAAGTTACATTTTTAAAACACGCAAAGATGATATCATTTCAGCTGTCGGGACGAAATACGGGCACAGCACCGAGGCGTGGATCTGGTCGGTGACCAAGCGCAGGTCTTGGTGGAGCGTTTCGCTCATCGCCACCACGGCGTGCTTGGTCACGTTGTAGATGCCCATGTTGGGCGCATTCAACATGCCGGCCATTGAGGCGGTGTTGACGATGTGCCCTTCGTAGGCCGGGTTCTTCTTGGCCGCGTCCAACATCATCGGCGTGAAGACGCGCACACCGTGGGCCACGCCCATCAGGTTGACGCCGACGATCCACTCCCAGTCTTTGAGCGACTGCTCCCAGATCAGGCCACCGCCACCCACACCGGCGTTGTTGAACACGAAGTTGGGCGCACCAAAGCGCTCGAAGGTGGCCGCGCCCAGGGCCTCGACCTGGTCGGCCCGGGCCACGTCGAGCTTGAAGGGCAGCACCTGGGCGCCCAGGCCTTTGATCTCAGCTGCGGCGAGGTCAAGTGCGTCTTGCTGCACGTCGGCCATCACCACGTTCATGCCCAGGCGGGCGGCAATGCGCGAGGCCTCCAGGCCAAAGCCCGAGCCCGCGCCGGTGATGACGGCGGTGCCGCCTTTGAAGTTCTTCACTTGGTCTCTCCTGTTTCGATCTTGGGTTTCTTGATCTGGTAGCCGATGCGCGGGAAGTGCACATGCAGCTGGCCGGCACGTTCGTCGCTTCGCGATATCACCACTTCATGCTGCGTCAGACCGATCAACGTGCCCGACACCAAGTCGGTGGCGTAATCGGTGGGCGAGACCGTCACCGCGTCGCCGGCCTCGAAACCCGCGCCGGGTTCAACATGGCATTCCGCGCGCTTGTTCGTTTGCGCAGCCAGGTCGAGCGCCGCACCGCTCGTCATCTTCTCGGGCTTGCCGTGACCAAAAGCCGCCATGCGCTCGTACCAGGCAAGCAGCTTGGGGAACGGCGTGAGCACCGTCGCCAACGGCGGCGCGCGGCGGATGTACCACAGCGACTGCGCCACCGAGAAATCGGCAATGCACGGGTGCGCGCCCAGCAAGAAGGGCCGGTGGTCGGTGAACTCCGATTCGAGCCAGGCCAAGTAGCTCGCGAGCTGCGCCGTGGCGTCAGGCACCGTGGCGCGGCGCAAGCCGGGTGTCATGGCGGCGCGGTCGGCGCCAAAGGCTTTCAGGAACTCGGGCGGCGCGCCTGCGAACAGGTGCGCCGCGCCCACCGGCTGCATGGTGTAGGGAATGGCCGTCCAGAAGAGTGTGGAGTCGGCCCATTGGGCAAGCACATGCTGCATGCCGGTGGCAGCCACCGGGTACAGCGGCGGCTGCGGCGCCATCGCATCGATGACGCGGCACATCAGCGCGGTGTCGCAGTAGATGTCGGCGCCGACCTGCAAAAACGGCGTGCGGCGGTAGCCCCCGGTGAGTGCCACCACGTCGGGCTTGGGCAGCATTACCGGCACCTTGACGGATTTCCAGGCCAGGCTTTTGTAGCCCAGGATCAAGCGCACTTTTTCAGAGAAGGGAGAGCCGTCGTAGTGGTGAAGAATGAGATCGCTCATGGGAGCCTTTGTGGGTTAATGAGGCATCGCTCGCGCGATGATCGAATCAAAATGGATGTGGGCACTCAAGGTGCCGAAGGCCGGGCCCCAATCGCCACCCAGGCGTGAGCGGCAGAAGGCGTCGAACACGAAGTCGGGCGAATGCTGGCACAACAGGGCCGCCTGCACCGCAAGCGCCACGTCTTGCGCCAGGCGGCGCGCGTCGGTTTCGGCGCTTGCATCGTCCACACATTGCGGCAGCGCGTGGGCAAAGCGGTCGAAGGCGGCATTCGCGCCGCGCGCCGGGGCCAGCTCGGCCATCAGCGCTTCGGCCATCGGGCCGCCCTTGCGGAGCGCGCGCAGCAGGTCGAGCGCCATGATGTTGCCCGCGCCTTCCCAGATGGAGTTGAGCGGCATCTCGCGGTAGATGCGCGCCATCAACGCCTCATGGGCATCACCCGGCCGATCGAAGGCTCGCGCCAGGCGCAGGCTGAGCACGGTGGCGGCTTCGCTCTCCAGCGCCAGGTCGGCCAGCACGTTGCGCATCAGCCAACTTAAACCTGCCGGTGCCTGCGCAAGCACCAGGAAGGCATCACACATCGGGGCCGAGAAAAACCACTTGTGCCCGACAAGGGCGTATCGCGCACCCCAGGCATCACGCCCATCGAAGCGGGCTTGGGTGGTGTTGGCGCGAACGTCCGAGCCGCCCTGCTTTTCGGTCATGCCCATGCCCATGGTCAGGCCGGCCTTCTGCGAGGCGGGGGCAAAGCGCGCGTCGTAGCTACGCTGGGCGAGCTTCGGGCCCCACTCGGCTGCAATCGCGGCATTGCCCCTCAAGGCCGGTGTGACGGCAAACAGGTTCCGGCCGACAAGCGGCACGGGCTGGTTGAACACCTCGTGCGTATGGCTCATGGCCAACTGCCCTAGATCAACTTCACCAGCTGCTTGCCAAAATTGCGCCCCTTCAGCAACCCCAGGAAGGCTTCGGGCGCGTCTTCAATGCACGGCGCGATCGACTCGCGAAACTTGAGCCTGCCGGCCGCCATCAGGCCACCGAGTTCGACCAGCGCCTCGGGCCAGAACTGCAGGTGCTCGCTGACGATGAACCCTTCAACCTTCAAGCGCGACTGCAGGATCAGATCAGGGCGTGCCATCGGCGTGGGCACACCGTCATAGCCGGCGATCATTCCGCACAAGGCGATGCGGCCGAAGTCGTTCATGCGCAGCAGCGTGGCGTCGAACACGGCGCCGCCGACGTTTTCGAAACAAGCGTCCACACCCTTGGGCGTTTGCGCTTCGAGCGCGGCAAGAAGCGACGCTGGCGTGGCGTGCGCCTTGTAGTCGATGCAGGCATCAAAGCCGAGTTCGTTCACGACATAGGCACACTTGTCGGCGCCGCCGGCAAAGCCGACCACTCGGCAACCGTGGGCCCGGGCCAACTGGCCGACCACGCTGCCCACCGCACCGCTGGCCGCACTCACCACCACCGTATCACCCGCCTTGGGGGCGCAGATCTTCATCAGCCCGTACCACGCCGTGACTCCGGGCATGCCCAGCGAGCCAAGGTAGGCGCTCAACGGCACCTGAGTCGCATCGACCTTGCGCAGCGCACCCGGCACCGTCGCATCGACCCTGGCGTACTGCTGCCAGCCGCCCATGCCCGCAACCGTGTCGCCGGCCTTGAACTTGGGGTGGCGCGACTCGATCACCTCGCCCACGGTGCCACCGATCATCACTTCATTCAGCGCCTGCGGCGGCGCATAACTCTTCGCATCGTTCATGCGCCAGCGCATGTAGGGGTCCAGCGAGAGGTAGTGGTGGCGCACCAGCACCTGGCCGTCGTTCAACTCAGGCAGCGGCGTCTCGACCAGCTTGAAGTTGGCGGCCACGGCGTCGCCGCTCGGGCGAGACACCAGCAAGATCCGTTTGTTCGAGGTGCTCATGGTCGGCTGCGCTTTCAGTCAGACGCGTTGTCGCGGTGGATCTTGCGCCCACCGGCTGGCAGGCCTTTGAGGTACTTGAAGGTGCCGCTGGCCTGCGCCACCAGCGCGCCCTGCTCGTCCACGATGCTGGCTTCGCAGAAGGCGAGCGAGGCCGTGGCATGGATGCGCCGGCCCTTGGCGAGCAAGCGGCCGAGGCCCGGGCGCATGAAGCTGGTTTTCATCTCGATGGTGACCACGCCGATGCCGTTGCTCTGCCCTTCACCGCCGCGCCCGGAGCTGCGCGCGGCGTGGGCCATGGCCACGTCGAGCAGGGTCATGGTCACGCCGCCGTGCGCCACGCTCCACGAGTTACACAGCTCTTCACGCAGATTGACTGCGATCTCCGCTTCGCCGTCTTCGAACCTCAGCAACTCAAAGCCGAGGTGCTCGACAAACGGGATGAAGGTGTGGAACTTCATGGCCCGGCTTCAAGCGCCGTGAATCGCCGAGACACCGCCGTCCACCGCCAGGATCTGGCCGGTGATGTGCTTGCCGGCAGCGGACGCGAACAACAGCGCTGCGCCCTTCAGATCGTCGTCGTCGCCAATGCGGCCAAGCGGCGCGCTCCCGGCCAGCTTGTCGGCGCCCACACGGTCGATGATTCCCTTGGTCATCTTGCTCGGGAACATGCCTGGCGCGAGCGCATTGACATTGATGCCGTGTTGGCCCCACTCGCCTGCCAGCGTGCGGGTGAAGTTGACCACTGCGCCCTTGCTGGTGCCGTAGGCGATGTACTTGATCTCGGGGCCCGCACCCGACAAGCCAGCGATGGATGCCACATTGATGATGCGGCCCTGCTTGCGCGGGATCATGCTCGCCTTGCCCACCGCCTGGCTCATCAGGAAGATGCTGCGGATGTTGAGGTTCATCACCTTGTCCCAGGCTTCGAGCGGATAGTCTTCGGCCGCAGCGCCCCAGGTGGCGCCGGCGTTGTTGACCAGGATGTCGATGTGGCCCAGGCGCTTCATCGCGTCGGCCACCACACGCTCAATTTCGGCGGGCTGGCTGGCATCGGCGGCGAGCCACAGCGCGTCGATGCCGCGTGCTTTCAGATGGGCTGCGGCTTCTTCCAGGTCAGCCGCCTTGCGTGAGGTGAGAAACACCTTGGCACCGGCTTCGCCGAGCGACTCGGCAATCTGCAAACCCAGGCCGCGCGAGCCGCCGGTGATGAGGGCCGTCTTGCCACTCAGGTCAAACAGTTTCTGGATCGTTGTGCTCATGATGTTGTGTCTTTGGTTGGAGGGAGTTCTTTCATGCGCGAGCGCACGTAGAGGAGCGCGAGGCCAGCGACGGCTGCCAGGCCACCGACGGCGATCAGGCCATAGCCCAGGCCGTTGTGGGTACGTTGCACCGACAGCCCCAGGCCGACAAAGATCAGGCCGCCGTAGACCAGCACCCAAATCAGCGTGTCGACGGTGCTGACCTTCATGTCAGAACCAGGCTTCGTTCATGCTGCGGCAGGTGTCGTCCCGCGTCTCGACTACCTTGAGCCACGCCGGAACACGTGGCAGCTCGTAGTTGAAGAAGTAGCGCGCGGCCGCCAGCTTGCCCTGGCGCAACTCGTCGGGGGCCGACGAGGCCTGCACACACAACGCGAGGTCGAGCCAGACCCAGGCGAGCACCGTGTGGCCGAAGCCTTGCAAGTAGGGCGTGGCATTGGCCAGCGCCTCTTCGGGCACACCCGTGGCCCAGGCCGACTGGGTGGTGTTGCTCAAGCGCTGGAGTGCGTCAGCCAATGCGTTGGCGGGCTCGGCCCATTCCTTGATTTGCAGCGCCCGCTCGATGGTCGCGTTGATCTTGGTCGCCAGCAATGCGAGGCCCTTGCCGCCGTCCATCACCACCTTGCGGCCGAGCAGATCCAGGCCCTGGATTCCATGCGTGCCTTCGTGGATCATGTTCAGGCGGTTGTCGCGCCAGTACTGCTCTACGGGGTAGTCACGCGTGTAGCCATAACCGCCGTGGATCTGGATGGCAAGGCTGTTGGCCTCCAGGCACCACTCGCTGGGCCAGCTCTTGGCGATGGGCGTGAGCATCTCCAGCAGCAAGCCGGCCTCGGCCGAGGCCTCGCCGGTGTGCAACTCATCGACCAGCTTGGCGCAATACAACTCCAGCGCGAGCGCACCTTCGCAGTACGACTTTTGTGCCAACAACAGGCGCTTCACGTCGGCGTGCTGAATGATGGGAACTTGCGGCTGCTTGGGGTTTTTGCCTTCGGGGTTGATGGGGCGGCCCTGTGGGCGACCCTTGGCGTATTCGAGGCTGGCTTCGTAACCTGCATAGCCCAACATGACGGCACCCAGGCCCACGCCGATGCGCGCCTCGTTCATCATGTGGAACATGCACTTGAGGCCGTCGCCGGGCTTGCCGACCAGATAGCCCACGGCACCGGCCTTGCCGCGCACCAAGAACTTGCCTTCGCCGAAGTTCAGCAGCGTGTTCGGGATGCCGCGATAGCCGAGCTTGTGGTTCAAGCCGGCGAGCGCCACGTCGTTGCGCTCGCCAGTGAGTGCGCCATCGGTGGCCACCAGCTTCTTCGGCACGATGAAGAGCGAGATGCCCTTGGTGCCCGGAATCGGCGCGCCATCGGGCCCGGGGATCTTGGCCAAGACCAGGTGCACGATGTTTTCGGTGAGCTCGTGCTCGCCGTTGCTGATCCACATCTTGTTGCCACGCAGGCGGTAGCGTGCGCCGAGTGCGTCGCTCTCAAAATCGTCACCATCGGGCGTGGCCCGGGTCACGATGTCCGACAGGCTGGAGCCAGCCTGCGGCTCCGACAGGCACATGGTGCCGAAGAAGCGGCCCGAGAACTCGTTCTTCGCGAACACCTCTTTCTGCAGCGCCGTGCCGTGCGCCATCAACAGGTTGGCGTTTCCGCTGGTGAGCATGCCGCCACCACCGAGGCCAATGCTCGCCTTGGAAAAGAAGGTGTTGGCCGCCATCTCGACCACGCAGGGCAGCTGCATGCCGCCGATCTCGTAGTCTTGCGCCGCAGCCAGCATGCCGGATTCGACATACGCACGCGCGGCGTCATAAGAGGCCTGCGGCAGGATCACCTTCTCGCCGTCGAAATGCGGCTCCTGCGTGTCAGACAGGCGGTTGAAGGGTAAGAACTTCTCGCGCGCGATGCGTTCGCAGGTGTCGAGCACCGAAGCGAAGGTCTCACGCGAGTGGTCGGCGAAACGGGTGCGCTGGCTCAGGCCTTCGACGCCCAGCCAGTCATAAAGAAGAAAGTCGAGCGTGGCGCGGTAGGTCATGGTTGAAAAATATCCGTTCGCCCTGAGGCTGAGAGTTCTTTGATTTCCGTTCGCCCTGAGAGGCTGATCGTTCTTCCTGATGAGTGACCAAGCTCAGCTGCCCTGCCCCACCCACTGTTCGGGCTGACCCTTCGACAGGCTCGGGACAGCGTCCGCTTCGCGGATCGAAGCCTTGCGCAGCCCTTCGACTTGCCCTGTCCTGAGGTACCGAAGGGTCAGGGCGAACGGAGCTTGGCTGAGGTACGTCGCTAATCAGGTAGTTCTTAGATTTCCGGGGCAAGGTCGCTACGACAGGCTCGACCCGAGCGGCAGTCTCTTCAGAGCACCTCGAACACACCGGCAGCACCCATGCCACCGCCGATGCACATGGTCACCACCACACGCTTGGCACCACGGCGCTTG
>JBBRFR010000203.1:0-7311 GCA_038241485.1 Burkholderiales bacterium | reverse complement strand
GGCGTACCTCTACTGGTTCAAGTCGTTCTTCCTCAACCCCGTCTTGCTGTTCCAGACCCTGGTCGGCACCTACAAGCCGGATCGAGACGAAATCGGCTCCACCACCGGCATCACCTCGCTGGTCAACATGGCGCCGGTGTTCTTTTCCATCTACGCTTTTTGCTGGGTTCATGCCGACAAACCCATGGCCCGGGCCTACCACGCGCTGGCGGCCTTGCTCATGGTGCTGACCTTGTTTCGGGTCTATGCCTGGTCCGAGCGGCTGGCCCTCATCGAAGCCGCCATACCATTCGCCGTGGCAGCCGGTTTCAGGCTGTCAAAAGGCGTGCCCACGGCAGCCCGAAGGCTGGCAGCATTGGTGGGGCCGTTTGCGCTGGTGCCGCTGCTGATCTTCTATTTCGGTGTCTCTGAGTACTTCAGGTCATGGCAGTCAGACACCTACGCAGGGAAGATGAGCTTCTGGGAATTTGCCATCGGCCGCTTCGCGAGCTATTACTACACCTCCTTGAACAACGGCGCCGGTGTGCTCGCCACATTCGAGTGGCCCTCGCTGCGTTTCGAAAACACCTTGATGTGGGTGCACAAGTTCCCGTTGGGCGTGGGCGAAGCGTTTGGCGTTCTGGTCGGCCAGCCGAGAACCGAGTTCAACCACTTCAGCCAGTTTCTGGCCCGCTACGTCGACCAGGAGTTCAACAACCCGTCGGGTGTTTTTTCGGTGGTCTACGACCTCGGGTTGCCCACCGGCATCGTGTACTTCTGCGCCATCGCATTGGCAGCCGGCTACGCGCTCAACCTCTATCGCCAGGCCCATGCCGCGGGCGCGCTGATCTACCCGCTGCTCTACCTGTCGTTTCTCGAGATCTTCAGGTACCCCTATCTCGGTGCCTCGCGCGCCTTCACCTGGCAGATCGGCATTGGGCTGGTGTTCATTCTGGCCGGGCTTATTAAACAGCTGGGCCGGGCCAAGTGAGCCAAGCACCACGCCTGCCATGGATCGGTGCGCTGAAGGGCATCGGGATCATCTTGGTCGCCTGCGGGCATCACCCGGCACTTTGGGCGTATTCAGAGGCTCTGGGGCGAGCCCTCTTCTCGGTCAGCGTGCCGCTGTTCTTTTTCATCACCGGCCTCAGCTTGCAACACGGCATGAGCGGCAAGGCGCTTGCCGCGCGCGCTCTGTCGAATGTCATCCCCTACTTTTTTATCTCGCTGGTGTCGGTTCCGGTGATTTTTCAACTGCACCCACATGTGGCCTGGGCCGATCTGGCCTTGGGTGTGCTGTACGGCACGGGGCACACCATCTACACCGTGCCGCTGTGGTTTCTGCCCTGCCTCGCGGTCTCGCTGGTGTGGGTGTTTGTGCTCGACCGTATCGAGCTGCTGCTTGCGGGCAAGGGCCAAGCGCGACACCTTGCCACGCAGCTCGTGCTGTTTGCCGTGCTGCAACTCGCCTGGCAAATGGCCATTTCTCTCGACTACCAGATTGCGCACCAGGCTGGGTGGGGTGAGCCGCTGCGCAGCGGCGCTCCCTGGAGTGCCGAGGTCGCTTTGATCGGGGCGAGCTACGTCATCCTGGGGCGGATGGTCACCCAGCAGCTCGGCCCAACGCAGTGGCTGAACGCGCCGCAGTGGCGATGGGCTGCGCTCATCGGCGCAGCTTTTGTTGCCATGAACTGGCTCTTGCGCCCTGAGGTCGACCTCAACTGGCGCTACGACAGAACGGTCGGCGTGAGCCTGGTGATCGCGCTGACGGGCATCTTGGCCACGGTGGCGATCGCGGTATCGATCCAGAACCGCCACGCCATGGCGGTTCTGCGCTGGCTCGGCACCTCAACCATCCTGATCCTGTGGCTTCACACCACTTTGGAAAAAACAGCCTTCAAGCTTCTCGCACCCCACGTGGGCGAACTCACGGCCTTGGTCGTTTCGTTGGTGCTCGCCTTGGCGATCCCCGCCGTCGTCGCCTCGGTTCTGAAACGGTTTCCGCTGGTCTACAACTTCATTGCGCCCAACCCGTGGCTGAAGAAATTCCTGGCCGACCAGCCCCGGGGCGCAAGCTCGGTGCCGCAGGTGCGCACCGAATGAGCCAGCAGCCCGCATGAAGCGAAGAGAGCTACTTCTTGGCGCCGCATCGATCGGCATGGGGCCCGCCTGCTTCGCCGCGCCGGCAAGCCGCGGCACGCCGCGCACCCTCGCCTCCTTCGGCGTGCGAGGCAATGGCGACGCCGACGACACCGCCGCGCTGGTTCGCGCCCTGACCGACTACGAAGGTGATCTGGTCGTCGGCGCCGGCACCTACCGCTACGCCCGCACGTTGCAGCTGCGCGGGTCGGGCCGAAACATCCGCTTCGAGCCCGGCGCCGTGCTGATGGGCGACGACCCGTCGGTCAGCGGGCTGGAGATTCGCAACACCAGCGGGGTCACCCTGTCGGGCGCAACGCTCGCTTGGCGGCGCGAGCCACGCCAGCGCATCCGCTTCGGCGCTGGTGTGCTGGTGATGGGCAGCACCGACGTGCGCGTCGAGCGGGTGCTCGTCGAGGGCTTCGAGGGTGCGGGCCTGTTGTTCGAGTCATGCCTGCGGCCGGTGGTCTCGGGTGCGCGTGTGCGCAAGACCTCGGCCGACGGTGTGCACTTCGCCAACTGCGGTCAGTCGCTGGCTGAAGACGTCGACTGCCAAGACACCGGTGACGATGGCCTGGCCTTCGTCAACTACCGCCGGCTGCCCGATGCCTCGGGTGGCACGGCGCGCCGCATCGCCATCACCAACTCCAACGCACGCGGCATCACCGTCGTCGGCCAGTCTGATGTGAGCGTGTCGGAATTTCGGGTCACGCGCACACGCGGCAGCGGCATCTACGTGGCGCAAGAAAATTCTTACGGCACGCGATTCCCGCACAACGCTGTGTTCGAGAACGGTCACGTCGACCAGGCCGGTGCGGTCGAAGGGCGCGCCGGCAACAAGTGCGGCGCCGAGCTCGTGCGCGCCCACAACGCCAGGCTGTCGTCCATCACCCTCAGCAACTCGCGATCGCGGCTGCTGGGCGTCAACGGTGCCACCGGCACGCTGCGGCTGTCAAACCTCACGCTGCGCGACAACAGTGACGGCGAAGGGGTGCACATCCACGGGAGCGAACAAGTGCAACTGACTGACTGCCGTATCACCAACGCCTTCAACACCGGCCTCTACGCCCGTGACCTGCAAAGGCTCGAAGTGAGTGGCGTCGAGCTCGAAGGCTGCGCCGAGCGTGGCGCCTCGCGCACGGCGGTGTGGCTGGAAAACGTGCGCGAGCTGCGGGCACGCTTTGGCCGGGTCGAAGCCAGCCGCGAGATGGCCGGCCCCGCACGGGTTGTGTTGCGCGGCATCGGCGCGGGCGCGCTGTCGGTGCCCGACGATGCTGGTCGCACGATGGCAACGACAACGACAACGGCCGCGGCACGGTCGGCACCACCGGGCCGAGCCACCTCGGTGGGCCGGCGCGTCTCGGTGACCGCAGAAGACTCGCCCACCCTGAGCGTGGAGCTGCGATGAGCGGCGTCATCATCAACGGCCGCTTTCTCACCCGCCCGCTGACGGGGGTAGATCGTTTCGCCATCGAGTTGATCGAGGCCCACAGCGCTGCATTGCCCGCCGGCGCGCCACAGCCGCGTGTGATGACACCCGACGCGCCGCTGGTGAATCAACCCGCGTTCGCGAGCCGCTTCGAGCTGCAACGTGTGGGTCGCCGCCAGGGCCACCTGTGGGAGCAGCTCGAGCTGCCTCGCGCGGCCGGCGACTCGCCGCTCGTGAACCTGTGCAACACCGCACCCGCGCTGCGCCGCCAGCAGATGGTGGTGGTGCATGACGCCGCCACCGTGGCCAACCCCGGCAACTACAGCCTCGCCTTTCGAAGCTGGTACCGGCTGATGCTTGGCAGCGCAATGAAACGCTCGCGTGTAGTGGCCACCGTGTCGGCCTTCAGCGCCGGCGAGTTGAGCCACCACTTTGGCCGTGCGCTGAAAGACATCGAGGTGATCCCCGAGAGTGGCGAGCACATCCTGCGTGAAGCCGCCGACCCCTCCACGGTGCAGCGTCTCGGGCTCGCCGGCAAGCCCTTTGTGCTGGCAGTGGGCAGCCAGTCACCCAACAAGAATTTCGGCGCGGTGGTCGCCGCGATGGCGCAGCTCGGGGCCGACGCCGTGCCGTTGGTGGCCGTGGGCGGCGGCAACAGCAAGGTGTTTGCCGACTCATCTGTGGCTGGCCCCGGCATCGTGCGCACCGGCTACGTGAGCGATGCCCAGTTGCGCGCTTTGTACGAAGCCGCGTCGTGTTTTGTGTTCCCCTCGTTCTACGAAGGTTTCGGCCTGCCGCCCCTGGAGGCCATGACCTGCGCTTGCCCGGTGCTGGTCTCGCGCTGCGCGTCGATGCCCGAGGTGTGTGACGATGCCGCGCTCTACTGCGACCCGCACGACCCCTCCACCCTGGCCGCCGAGTTGCGGCGCGTGCTCGGCTCGGAGAGCTTGCGTGCAGAGTTGCGCGCAGCCGGCGCCGCACGCGCCGCACAGTTCACCTGGGCTCGCGCCGCCGAGGTGTTTGCCGACATCATGAAACGTCGATTTGCATGAACCTCCCCCCTGACAACCGATTGCGGAGCAAGCCCTTGAAAGTCGCCGTGGTTCACGAATGGCTGGACACCTACGCCGGCAGCGAGCGTGTGCTGGAGCAGATCTTGAAGGTGTACCCGGCGGCCGACCTGTTCACCGTGGTCGACTTCATGAACGACGCTGACCGCGGCTTCGTGCTCGGCAAGCGCGCTACCACCACGTTCATCCAGCGGCTGCCGTTTGCGCGCAAGCACTTCCGGTCGTACCTGCCCTTGATGCCGCTGGCCATCGAGCAGCTCGACCTGTCGGGCTATGACCTGGTGGTGTCGTCGAGCCACGCGGTCGCCAAGGGCGTGATCACCGGCCCCGACCAGCTGCACGTGAGCTACGTGCACTCGCCCATTCGGTATGCCTGGGACATGCAGCACCAGTACCTGAACGAATCCGGCCTGGCCAAGGGCTTCAAGGGCGCCATCGCACGCGTGGTGCTGCACTACATGCGCTTGTGGGACTTGCGCACCGCCAACGGCGTCGACGTGTTCATCGCCAACTCGGCCTTCATCGCGCGGCGCATCCGCAAGGTCTACCGCCGCGAGGCGCAGGTGATCTTCCCGCCGGTCGACCTGGAGCGGTTCCAGCCGCAGGAACACAAGGAAGACTTCTACCTGGCCGCGTCACGCATGGTGCCGTACAAGAAGATGCCGCTGATTGCCGAGGCGTTCGCCAAAATGCCCGGCAAGCGCTTGGTGATGATCGGCGACGGGCCCGAGATCGAGCGTGTGCGTGCGGTCGCCGGGCCCAATGTCACGGTGCTCGGCTACCAGGGCACGGACGTGCTCGCCGACCACATGCGCCGCGCGCGCGCTTTTGTGTTTGCCGCCGAAGAAGACTTCGGGATCATGCCGGTCGAGGTGCAGGCCTGTGGCACGCCGGTGATCGCGTTCGGGCGCGGCGGCGCCACCGAAACGGTGGTGACCGAAGGGGCTCAGCGCACCGGCTTGTTCTTCGACGAGCAGACCGTGCCCGCGATCATCGACGCGGTGACCCGCTTCGAGTCGGGCCCGCCCTGCACAGCGGCCAATTGCCGGGCCAATGCCGAGCGCTTTTCGGTGGCTTCTTTCCAGGCCGGCCTGCAGTCTGCCGTGGCGCGGGCGCTGGCTACGGCTGCAGCTTCTTCTTGAGCACGGCACGCAGCCGCAAACCCGCCACAAGGGCCAGGCTCGCCTCGGCGGCCAATAAGGCCCAGCCGTAAGACAGCGCGCCGGTGGGCACCAGCAGCAGCATCACGCAAAACACGGCCGCCGCCACCATCACCACCATGGCGTAAGACCGCTCCTGGCCGAAGGCGATCAGGCACTGCATGCCAAACAGTTCGGCCGCCGCGTTGAGCGGCACGCTCAGGCCCAGCAGCATGATCAACCCGACCGCCACCGGGTACTCCCCCAGGAACACCTGGCGCACGATGAACTCGGCAGCAAACAAGATCGCCACGCCGATCACCGTGCCGGCACCCAGCAACGCAGCCAGGGCCATGCGCCCGAGACGCACAGCCTGGGCAGGTGACGAGCGCGCCAGTGCAGACAAGCGCACAAACGTGAGCTGCTTGATGGGCAGCAGCACCGCCTGCCCGGCCATGCGCACACGCAGCGCCAGGTTGGCCGCGCCCACCGTGGCGGGGTCGGCAGTGATGCCGAGCAAGGCCACACCGCCGTTGGTGAGCAGCGCGCCACTCAGGTTGCCAAACACGATGGCCCACGCGCGCCGCATCAGCCCCCCGATCACCGCCCACTGCGGCCGCACGAAGCTCGCCAGCCGCCGGCGACTGAGCACGATCCAGGCGGTGGCCGAGGTGGCCACTGACACGAAGGCGTAAGTCCAGAGCGCGCCGCTCATGTCACCGGGGCGCGACACGAGCATCCACAACAGGCCGATGGCCGAGAGGCGTATCGCCGTCGTGATGGCCAACAGGACGCGCGTGCGCTCCAGCGCACGCAGGTACCAGCCCACGTCCATCGCAAAGCCGAGCATGTAGGCCGCCATCGGCAGCACGAGCACCCATTGGTCCACACCGCGCAGCCACAACACCGAGGCCGAGGTGACCCCTGCAACAACGCTGCCGATGAGGAGTTTGGCCGCCGTCACGTTGCACAACAAGCGGTGCTGCCGGGCGGGGTCATCGGCCGCTTGCGACACCTCGCGGATGCCCAGCCAGTCGAAGCCGAACTCGATGATCACGCCCAGGAAGGCGGCCAGCGCCGTGTAGAACGAGACGATGCCGAAGTCGTGCAATCCCAGAACACGGCCGCACAGAATCGCAAAAACCAGGGGGAATGCAAAGTTGGCCAGGTGGGTCAAGGCCAACTCGGCCAGCTTGCGCAGGGTGTCTTTCACAGTGCCTTGTGACGGTGAGCACGGAACTCAGCAAGTTCCGAGCCGTTAAGAGCCGAGGCCAAGCCCGGCCAAGCTCATTGAGGGCGGCCATGATAACGACGGCGCCCTCTAAAAGTGAAGCTTGTGATTGATTGAAACGGGTGTTGCTGGCGTGAATTGTGGGCACGTGCCCGCAAACGCAAGGTTCGACAATTCGGCACCTGCTCACCAAGGGCACCGAAATGAATCGAGGAAGATGTGATGAACCATCCGCGGATTTTTGCCGCACTGTGCATGGGTGCAACCATCGCCCTGCAAGCCGCATGTGGCGGGGCCGACGTGGAGACCTCGCACGAAGCCACC
>JBBRFR010000202.1:0-7316 GCA_038241485.1 Burkholderiales bacterium | reverse complement strand
GCGCTGAACCTGGGGCACTTCGGCGTGAAGGTGCATGCGTCTGACGACGCCGGCGCCACCTTGCGCGAAGGCGGTACACCGGCCTATCCGCCGCAGCCACCTGAGGCAACCGGCGTGGCCTGGAAGTTGGTGCAGATTTGGGCGATGGAGTCGCTGGCCGGCGCCCTGTGGGCCGGCACGCTGCCGGGCGGTTTGTTCCGCAGCGGCGATGGTGGGCAGACGTGGCAACTGGTCGACTCGTTGTGGTCGCGCCCCGAGCGCGCCGGGGGGTTTGGCGGGGGTTACGACGTGCCGGGCATCCATTCCATCTTGCCGCACCCCACGCGCCCCGGCGAGCTGCTGCTGGGCATCAGTTGCGGTGGGGTGTGGGGCAGCCGCGAAGGTGGCACGCAATGGGAGCTGCAGGTCAAGGGCATGCGCGCCGACCTCATGCCGCCCGAACAAGCGGGTGACGAGAACATCCAAGACCCGCACTGCATCGCTGTCTGCACCGCACAACCCGGCACGCTGTGGTGCCAGCATCACAACGGCATCTTCAAGTCGACCGACGGCTCGGTGAGCTGGCAGGAGGTGGAGGCGCCGTTGACGAGCTTCGGCTTTGCGGTGGCCGCGCACCCGAGTGACGCCAACACCGCCTGGTTTGCGCCGGCGATCAAGGATGAAAAGCGTGTGCCGGTCGATGGCGCCCTGGTGGTCAACCGCACGCGCGACGGCGGGCGCAGCTTCGAGACCTTGCGAAAGGGCTTGCCGCAGAAAGACTGCTACGACCTCGTCTACCGCCACGGCCTGGCAGTCGACGACAGTGGCAACTCGTTGCTGATGGGCAGCACCACCGGCAACCTGTGGGCGAGCGACGATGGCGGCGACAGCTGGCTCAGTGTTTCTACCCACCTGCCGCCGATCCACGCGGTGCGCTTCGGCTAGTTGTGGCAAATGCCGCACACATGGCCCCCTGCAACGTGGGGGAGCCCCCGTGCAAGGGAATGACAAATCGTGTGTTGCCTCCAGACAATCTGTGCAACCCGCGCAGGAGTCTCGCCATGCCCACCACCATCGCCGTCGGAGCCCGCTCCCTTTTTGTCACCACCACCGCATGGTTGTTCATCTTGCTGGGGGTGGTGGCGAGTCTGTCGGCACTGGTGCAAAACGCGATGCTCGCGTCGCTGCTGCCCGCTTTGTCGTCGTCCCCGGCGACTTCTGGTGTGACGGGCTTGTTGATGAACTACCTGCCCTGGGTGGTGTGCACCGGGCTCGTGATGTCGTTGGCCACGCTGGCCTCGGCCATCGGCCTGCTGCTGCGCCTGGACTGGGCCCGCCGCACCTTCATCGGCCTGCTGGTCGTGGCCATCGTCGCCAACCTGCTGGGCTTGTGGCTGCAGCAGGAAATGATGCAATCGGTGGTGAGCAGCACGCTGGGCAGCGTGGCCTTGCCGCCGCAGGCGCTCGGGGTGTTTGGTGGGTTTGTCACCGCCGCGCGCGTGATGGCGGTGGTGGTGACGCTCGGTGCTTGTGGGCTGCTGGGCTGGATCATCCGGCGCTTGATGTCGGCCGGTGTGCGCCGAGAGTTCGCTTGATCTCTTGCGACTTGACCTTTCAGCGCGTTTCCCCATCGACATAAAACCACCGTCCGCCTTCGCGCACGAAGCGGCTGGTTTCCTGCAGCCGCTGCGCGCGCCCGCCGAGCTTGCTGCGGGCCACGAACTCCACCGTTGCGTGGTCGGCGTCTTGCACGCTGTGGTTGCGTACCTCCAGGCCCAGCCACCGCAAACCTTCGGGGTTGGGCTCCAGTGTGGACGGGCAAGTGCTCGGGTGCCAGGTGTCGAGCAGGTAGCCGGTGAGGTCACGCGCGAAGGCGCTGTAGCGCGAGCGCATGAGCGCTTGCGCGTCTGGTGCCTGCAAATGCAGCGGGCCGCTGTGATAGCGGCCGCAGCAGTCGGCGGGAGGGCGTGGCGCGCCGCAGTCGCAAGTTAAGGGCATGTGTGCAAGTTTCCCTGATCCCGGCTTTTTTGAATGCCCGAGGGTTTGCGTAAATAACTGTATGGACATACAGTATCTGACATGGAAGCCCAGACCCTCTTCGCCTCGCCAACGGCCTCAGCGCCGGGGCCGCGCACGGGTGGGCAGCGCCTGTCGCCCGAGGCCTTGCACCCCAGCCTGTGGCGCGCTCACCAGCTGGGCCGCAGTGCCGAGCACACCGTGCCCAGCGGTTTTGCCCAGCTCGATGCGCAGTTGCCCGGCGGCGGTTGGCCACGCAAGGTGCTGACCGAGCTGCTGCTGCCGCACCCGGGCATCGGCGAGATTCGCCTGCTGGCCCACACACTGGCCGCCACCCAGCGCGCTGGCCGGCTGGTGATGCTGTTTGACCCGCCTGCGGCCGTGTCGGCGCCGGCCCTGCTGGAGTTGGGGCTCGACGTGAACCAGCTGCTGGTGATCCAGACCCACCTTCAGCTGCGCCCCGGCGCCGACCGCCTGTGGGCGCTGGAGCAGGCCTTGAAGAGCGGCCACGTGGGGGCGGTGATTGCCTGGTTGCCGCCGCGCCTGCGTGCCGAGCGGCTGCGCCGCTTGCAGCTCGCCGCGCACGCCCACGACGGGCCGGCCTTCATGCTGCGCGAAGTGGCCGCGCAGCAAAACGCGAGCGCCGCGCCGCTGCGCCTGGCCTTGCACCCGGCCGGGGCCGACCAGCTGGGCTTGCGTGTGCTCAAGCGCCGTGGCCCGCCCTTGCTGGCACCGGTGCACCTGGCTTTGCCGCCGGTGTTGTCGGCCGCGGCCTTGCGCCGTGCGCAGGCATGGGGCGGCACCGAAGAAGAAGCTCAGCCGCTGCACGCCGCCAGCTTCATCAACCTGGCGTGATGGCCGTGGGCGCTTGGCATGCTGTGGGTTGCGATTCATTTGCCCTTGTTGTCGCTGGAATCCTTCGCGGCCACCTTGGCGCCCGAGCAGGCCGCGCAGCCGCTCGCCTTGATGGACGCGCACCGCATCGTCAGTGCCAATGCCAGCGCGCAGGCGCTGGGCGTGCAGCCGGGCATGAAGCGGGCCACGGCCTTGTCGCTCGCGCCCCAGCTGCTGTTGGGCCAGGCCGATGCGCGGCGTGACCTAGATGCGCTGACCAGCGTGGCGCACGCAGCGCTGGCGTTCACGCCGGCGGTGAGCCTCTCGCTGCCGGAGGGCGTGCTGCTGGAGGTGCAGGCCAGCCTGCGCTACTTTGGCGGGCTGGCGCCGCTGCTGCAAAAACTGCGCGGCACGCTGGCGCCCTTGGGTCATCACATCCAGTGTGTCAGCGCACCCACGGCGCAAGGGGCGATGCTCTTGTCGCAGCTGCATGACGGCCTGCACTGCGCCGAGCGGCCCGCCTTGCGGCGTGCACTGGAGGCCGCGCCGGTCGCGCTGCTGGCGGCAGGGCAGGCGCACGCCGAGGCTTTGTTGGGCATGGGCTTGCACAGCCTGGGCGACCTGCGCCAGCTGCCACGCCCGGGCCTGGCCCGCCGTTTTGGCGAGGCCTTGCTCCATGAGATGGACTGCGCCTTTGGTGACCGACCCGACCCGCGCGAGCCCCTCACCCTGCCGCCGGTGTTTCACAGCCAGCTGGAGTTGTTTACGCGTGCCGACACCACCGAGCAGCTGCTCTATGGCGCGCAGGTGCTGCTGGCGCGCCTGGTGGCGTGGCTGTCGGCCCAGCATGCGTTTGTGCGCAGCTTCAGCCTGCAGATGAAGCACGAGCCTCGCTGGAAGCACAACGACACCCCATCGGTCACCGTGCTCGAGATCGCACTGGCCGAACCCTCGCGCGACGCGGCCCACATGCTGGTGCTGCTGCGCGAGCGCCTGGGTGCCTTGCAGTTGCCCGCGCCCACGCTCGAGCTGGCGCTGCAGTCGAGCGACATCTCGCGCCGCCCGCCGCCCAATGCCGAGCTTTTCCCCACGCCGCAGAGCGAACACGCCGGCCTCACGCGCCTGATTGAGCGCCTGCAGGCGCGCCTGGGGCCCGAGCAGGTGCAGCGCCTGGTGCCGGTGGCCGACCACCGCCCCGAGCGGGCCACGGCTGTGCAGCCCGCCGAGCCGCTCTTGTTGCGCGAGTTGCCCGAGTTGCCCGAGTTGCCCGAGCAGAAAGGGTCTGCACCCCTTTGTGCCCGCCCCATCACCCGCCCACTGTGGCTGCTGCCGCACCCCCAGGCCCTGCCAGAGCGCCAGTCGCGCCCCTTGCTCGACGGCAAGTTGCTGCAACTGCTGGCCGGCCCCGAGCGCATCGAAACCGGCTGGTGGGACGGCGCCCTCGCCGAGCGCGATTACTTCATTGGCCAGACCCCCGACGGCGCGCTGGTCTGGCTGTACCGCGGGCGCTTGCCCTTGCCGGCAGATGGCGCAGGGGGCGGGTGGTTCTTGCAGGGGCGCTTTGCCTGAACTTCTGCACGTGGTGACGGGGCGCCGTCTCAAGTTCGCCCACCTTGCGCCGATACCTTGAGAGCCGACGGCTGCCAAGAGGCCTGGCCGTCACCCACAGTCCATCGATCAGGAATCGATATGAACATCGACAACTTGACACTGCGCTCTCGCCTGCTGCTTGGCTTCGGGCCCATGCTGCTCATTCTGGGCGTCAACACCGTGTGGGCAGCCGCTTCGGTGCAAGGCGCCGCCAAGCTGTGGATCATTGTGGGCGGTGTGGCCGGCTTGCTGATCGGCGTGGCGTCGGCCTGGTGGCTCACCCGTGGGGTGGTGCAGCCGCTGCGCCAGGCACTCGCTGCGGCCGAGAAGATCACCTCGGGTGACCTGACCTCGCAATACGAGGTCAAACGCCGCGACGAGTTTGGCCAGCTGATGATTGCGCTGGGCGGCATGAAGGACCAACTCTTCAACCTGGTGAGCAACGTGCGCACCGGCACCACCACCGTGGCAAGTACATCGTCGCAGATCAACCGCGACAACACCTCGCTGTCAGAGCGCACCGTCACCCAAACCGATTCATTGCAGCAGACCGCCGCGTCGATGGAGCAGATCACCATCACCGTCAAACAAAACGCCGACAACGCCGAGCAGGCTAGCAAGCTGGTGCTGCAGGCCTCTGACCATGCGGTCAAGGGCGGTGATGTGGTGAGCAAGGTGGTCCACACCATGGGCTCGATCAAGGAGAGCTCGCGCAAGATCTCCGACATCATCGGCGTGATCGACGGCATTGCCTTCCAGACCAACATCCTCGCGCTCAACGCCGCCGTCGAAGCGGCCCGCGCCGGCGAACAAGGCCGCGGTTTTGCGGTGGTAGCGGCCGAAGTGCGCACCCTGGCCCAGCGCTCGGCGACTGCCGCGAAAGAGATCAAGTCGCTGATCGGCGACTCGGTCGAGAAGGTCGATGCCGGCAGCAAGCTCGTCGACGACGCCGGCAAGACCATGAGCGAGATCGTCTCTTCAGTGAAACACGTGGCCGAGATCATGAAAGAGATGGCCGGCGCCAGCCACGAACAAAGCCTGGGCATCCAGTCGGTCAACCAGGCCATCACCGAGATCGACGGCATGGTCAAGAAAAACGCGCTGCTGGTGAAAGACGCCACGCAGACCGCGACCTCGCTCAACGAGCAGGCCGTGACGCTGCTCAAGTCGGTGTCGGGCTTCAACCTCGGCACACGCGAACACGGCAATGCCGACGAAGCCGCCGAGCTCGTCAAAGGTGCCCTGCAGTTCTTCAAGGAGCATGGCAAGGCAGCACTGGTCGACGAGATCAACAAGCTCGGCAAGGGCCAGTTCATCGACCGTGACCTCTACCTCATGGCCATCGGCACCAACGACGCGGTGTTCTACGCCCACGGCAACAACCCGCGCGTGCTGGGCAACGGGCCGACCAGCAAAGACGTCGACGGCAAACCCTTCGTCAAAGACATGGCCGGGCTGGCCAAGTCGGGTGGCAAGGGCTGGGTCGACTACAAATGGGCGCACCCGGTGACCAACGAAGTCCGGTTGAAGTCGTCTTACGTCGAGCGTGCGGGCGATTTGGCCGTCGCCTGCGGCATCTACAAGAGCTGAAGGGCCGCTCAGCGCGGCGGCAGGTGCCACACCACCTGCGAGGCCAGCGGCGTCCAGGCGCTGACCTTAGCCCCTGCCTGTGACAACCCCCGCCCCACCCACACATTGCAGGTGGTGAAGAGGTTGTAGGCCCCGTTTGCTTCATAGAACGCATCGTGCGCGCCATAGTGCTGGCCGGGCACGTTCACACCTGGCCCGGCGAGCGAGCGCACCAGGGCACTTTCGACATACCTCACCAGCGACGCATATTGCTGCGCCGACAAGGGCAGGGTGTGCATGCCACGTTGCAGATCGGCCTCACGCAGGTAGCTGACGTGCAGCAGCGTGCGGCCGCTCCCCGACAAGGTATGCAGGGCGCGGCGCGCGGTGAGGTCTTGCCAGCGCGGCGTGTTCAGATAGAACTCGCGGTCACCCCAGCCGATGGCGATGTAGGCCGCTTCACGTGGCGCCTCGGCCAGGTGTTGCACGGGAAAGGCCAACGACCAGTCCACCCCTTGTGCGCGGAGGGGGAAAACCAGGTCGGTGTGCACCCCGTTCGAGTAAACATACGCGCTCACCGCCACCGGGTCACCTTGGTGTGGGGTGCCGGTGGCAAAGAGCACCAGCACAAACGCCGCCGCGAAGTAAGCCGCAACCAGGCTGGTGAGTACCAGCCAAGCACGCAGCAGCCATTTCAGCAGCAGGCGCAAGTGTCAGACCTGTTCGAATGTGGTGGGCGGCATGTCACTGAGGACGATTCGGTGAAGGAGTTTGCCATCTTCACGGCAGACCAGACCGATCTGGCCGATTGGCTGGAGCGCTGCGAGATTCGAATCGTAACGATGGAGTGTGTTTGGCTTTGCGCTCCTGCGCAGACCCTGGATTGAGGCTGAGCAAGCCTCGTCACTGCCCAACGCAAGCTCGGTGCACAGACTTGAACCCGTACCGAACCACTACGGCTGCGCGCTGGCCGCCAACGGACGTACAGCCCGCGCCAACGCAGCCAGAAACTTCGGTGACCTGGCTCGGCCGTGTGTCGGGTTAAGGCAACGCTGATTAAGTCCACCGCCGAGCGAAGCTGTGCGTTAGAGGGAAATGAAACAACAGACGTTATCGATGGCGGCAGATCAACAAGCCGGATTTGAGCAATACCGCAGGCCGACCCGTCGGGACGTGTTCTTGCGGACGATGGAAGAGATCGTGCCGTGGAGCGAGCTGTGCGGAGTAATCGAACCACATTACCCGAAGGCCGGCAATGGCCGGCCACCGATAGGACTGGAGCGCATGTTGCGCATGCACTTCGTCCAACACTGGTTCAACCTGGCCGA
>JBBRFR010000201.1:0-7324 GCA_038241485.1 Burkholderiales bacterium | reverse complement strand
TTGTCGTTGCCCAGGCCGCCATCGAGCGTTTCGCCCTGGCCGGGCTGGCCCGTCAGGAAGTCGTCGCTCGGGTAGAGCTTGCGCTCGATGGCCAGGCTGTCCCACACCGCGCCGTCAGGGAACAAGATGCTCAGCCGGTCTTGCGGTGTGAGGTTGAAGTAGTTGGCGATGCGCACGCTGTCGGTGCTGCCTTGCAGCGTCAGGATCAAGTCGCTGCCTTGCATTTGCACATTCACATCGGTCATGCTGATGCCGCTGCCCAGGCGCAGGCGATCCTGCTGGCCATCGGGGAAGCTAAAGACAGTGTCTTGCCCGTCACCGCGCCCGAAGACGTAGGTGTCGGCGCCCATGCCGCCGTCGAGCGTGTCGTTGCCGGCGTCGCCGTACAGGATGTCGTCGCCGTCACCGCCAAACAGGTTGTCGTTGCCCAGGCCGCCATCGAGCGTTTCGCTCTGGCCGGGTTGGCCTGTCAGGAAGTCGTCGCTTGCGAAGAGCTTGCGCTCGATGGCTAGGCCGTCCCAGACGGCGCCGTCGGCGAACTCGATGCTCAGCCGGTCTTGCGGGGCGAAGTTGAGGTAGTTGGCGATGCGCACCGAGTCGCTGCTGCCTTGCAGCGTGAGGATCAGGTCGCTACCTTCGCTGCGCACGTTCACATCGGTCAGGCCGATGGCGCTGCCCAGACGCAAGCGATCTTGTTGCCCATCGGGGAAGCCGAAGACGGTGTCTTGCCCGTCGCCACGCCCAAAGTGGTAGGTGTTGGCGCCGTTGCCACCGTCCAGGATGTCGTTGCCGGCGTCGCCGTAAAGGATATCGTCACCGTCGCCGCCAAACAGGTTGTCGTTGCCCAGGCCGCCATCGAGCGTTTCGCCCTGGCCGGGCTGGCCCACCAGGAAGTCGTCGTTTGTGAACAGCTTGCGGTCAATCGCCAGGCCGTCCCACACCGCGCCGTCGGCGAATTGGATACTCATTCGGTCGTGGGGCGGTGCGTTGAAGTAGTCGGCAATGCGCACGGAGTCGTTGCTACCGATCAAGCTGAGGATGAGCGCCGGGCCTTCGGCGCGCACGTCCACGTCGCTCAGGCTGATGCCGGCACCAAAACGCAGGCAGTCTTGCTGGCCATCGGGCATGCTCAGCACGACGTCTCGCCCGTCACCTCGCCCAAAGACATACGTGTCGGCACCGGTGCCACCGTCCAGCCAATCGTTGCCGGCACGGCCTTCGAGCGTGTCATTTCCATCGAGGCCGATCAGGGTGTCGTTGCCTTCTTCACCAGCAAGAAGGTCGTCTTGGGAAGTTCCTACTACGAACAGGTCAGGCATGTTGTCCTCCGTTGATGTGTTGTCCGCCAAACACCGGGCCCCTCAAGACAGGCGCCTCCTTGGCGGGGCAGTGAGCCGAGTCACAAGCACCCTGTTCGATCCCAGAGCGCCGGGGCATTCTAGGCAAGCGAAAGGTGAAACATTTGCACACAGATAGCCGGTTAGATGAGCGGATGAAGCTCGTAGGCTTCTGCCTCCCCCGCGCGCAGGCCGCTCGTCTGCTAAAAGTCAAATAGCAACGCCGCCGAAGGGCCACGCGCACTCACGCTGACCTCTGATGAAAGGTTGTCAGTGCGCCAGCCACTTTGGCGCCACGAGTAGCCCAATCGCAGACCCACATGCTTTTCAGGCCGCAGCACCAAGCCCAGGTCGGCGTTGCGGGTTCCGATGTCGAGCGACCGGCCGCTCCATGCCAACCGCAGCTCCAGCGCCATCAGGTCGTTGAAGCGCCACCTGGGCGTGAGGCCTCCGTAGGCTACTGCCCGGCTGTAATGCATCGAGGGCTGCAAGGGCGACACCGTCGGCTGCACCTTGGCGTCAAAACGCAGGTGTGCGACGCCAAATATCGGCTCAATCTCCACGTTGCGCCCGAACAGAAAGGTGTGGCTGTAGCCCAGGTACGCATGCGCCACCGTCACCTCGTTGCGCAAGCTGTCGGGGCCGAGCAAGGGCGTGGTGCCCGACTTCAGAACGACCTCTTCGCCGGCCAGGAGCTCTTGTGTGCCCTGCGCGCGGTAGCGCTCGTAGCCGACCTGAATGCCGCGCAGGCTCTCGGCGTTGCGCGCCCACGTCTCGGGGCGCACCGTCACGCGCACCGACGCAACGGTTGAATGGCGGTCGTTGACGTGCACGGTCTCGGGGAATACCCCGCAGCCGGCCAACAGCAGGCCCACGGTGGCGGCAAGCGCCGCACGCGCCAACAGCATTGAATTGATCAAAGTGTTCCTCCCTGAAATGCGAACAGCAGCGAGTGCGATCTGTGTCGCGTTGCCAGCCAAGCCGGGAGGATAGTCGAGCGACGCGCGTCCCAGCGGCCGCCCGGCTTCAGTCTCTCTCGGGTGCGATCTCGGTGGCGTAGTCGACGAGTGCACCCAGGATCTCCTGACCACGCTCGTCGGCCTCTTGCTCCAGCACGTCGATGCGCTCGAAGAAAGCCTCCAGCGTGAGCGCCCCACCCGCGCCGTCGTGCAGGCGGTGGGCGCAGTGTTCAAGCCATTGCGCCCGCTCGGCATCGCTCAAGGTGTGCGGGAAATTGCGGGCACGGTAGCGGAAGAAGATCTCGTCGAGCCGCTTGTCGGCAAACGCCGGGCGTTTGTCGGCCAGTTGTTCGGGCTTCAAGCTGCGCAGGCGCTGCAGGCTGCGCCGGTCTTCGTTGCCGATGAAGCCACCATACAGGTCTTCGTCGACATCGGGCGTGTGCTCGGGTGCGGGCCGCTCAAACACCGCCGGCCACATGCCGGCCAGCAGTTGGCCCTTTTGCGCCAGCTGCTCGGCGTGGCGCAGCGCCTGCTCGATGTTGAGACCCCACTTGTTGGCCATGGTGTCGGCAAAGGGCTTGTAGTTGCCCACGACGATGGGCGACTTGTTGATGTGAAGGGTTTTGATGGGCAGGCGCGTCACACCTTCTGGCAGCGCGTCGGTCTTGCTGAACATGCGCTGGCGGATCGTGTCAACGTTCAACGTGAAAAGCTCAGAGGGGTCGGCGGTGAGATCCCACACGATGACTTCGTTCTTGTTGGTCGGGTGCGGCGCGAGCGGCCACACCAGCGCGGTACAACCACGCTCCACGCCGTACATGCCCGACACATGCAGAAAGGGCCGGCCGACACCCATCTCGCGCACCACCTCGTCTTTCTTGCGCAAGCGCAGGCAGAACTCCCACAGCTTGGGTTGGCGCTGTTTGATCAGCCGCGCCATCGCAATGGTGGCGCGCACGTCAGACAAGGCATCGTGCGCCGCTTCGTGCACCAGGCCGTTGGCGCGGGTGAGGTGCTCCAGCTTGAACGAAGGGCGGCCGTCTTCATGCAGGGGCCACTCGATGCCTTCGGGCCGCAGCGCCCAGGTGACCCGCACCACGTCAAGCAAGTCCCAGCGGCCGCACTGGTTTTGCCACTCACGCGCATAGGGGTCGATCAGGTTGCGCCAGAAGAGGTGGCGTGTGACCTCGTCGTCGAAGCGGATCGAGTTGTAGCCCACGCCCACGGTGCCGGGCTGGGCCAGCTCTTTTTCTATGACGTCGGCAAACGCATGTTCGGGCAGGCCTTGCGCCAGGCAGGTCTGCGGCAAGATGCCGGTGAGCAGGCAAGCCTCGGGCTCAGGCAGGTAATCAGGCGCGGGCTGGCAATACTCCATCACCGGCGGCCCCACTTCGTTGAGGTCGGCATCGGTGCGCACGCCGGCAAACTGAGAAGGCCGGTCGCGGCGCGGCACACGGCCGAAGGTTTCGTAGTCGTGCCAGTAGAAGGTCATGTCGCTCATAGCGGCGCAATCTACCAGCCTGCAGGCCGCAACACCGCTTCGGCTAAGCTTGCAGGCCCGACATCCCCCCCAGCGGAGACCTTCCCCATGACTCGCGTTTTCAACTTCAGCGCCGGCCCCGCCGCCCTGCCCGAATCGGTTTTGCGCCAGGCAGCCGATGAAATGCTCGACTGGAAGGGCTCCGGCATGTCGGTCATGGAAATGAGCCACCGCGGCAAGGAGTACATGGCCATTCACGCCCAGGCCGAAGCCGACCTGCGTGAGCTGCTGGCCATTCCGGCCAGCTACAAGGTGCTGTTCCTGCAAGGGGGTGCGATCGGCCAAAACGCCATCGTCCCGATGAACATGCTGCGCGGCAAAACCAGCGCCGACTACATCAACACCGGCGAGTGGGCCAAGAAGTCGATCAAGGAAGCCAAGAACTACTGCAAGGTCAACGTGGCGGCCACCGCCGAAGACACCGGCTTCACCAGCGTGCCCAAACAAAGCACCTGGAAGCTCGACCCCAACGCGGCCTATGTGCACATTTGCTCCAACGAAACCATCGGCGGCGTGGAATACCACTGGGTGCCTGACACCGGCGCGGTGCCGCTGATCGCCGACATGTCATCGAACATCTTGTCGCGCCCGATCGACGTCAGCCAATACGGCCTGATCTACGCCGGCGCACAAAAAAACATCGGCCCGGCCGGCCTCACCATCGTGGTCGTGCGCGAAGACCTGCTGGGCAACGCGCTGCCCATCACGCCCTCGGCCTTTGACTACAAGCAGCAAGCCGACAACGACTCCATGCTCAACACCCCGCCCACCTATGCGATCTACATCGCCGGGCTGGTGTTCCAATGGTTGAAGGCACAAGGCGGCCTAAAAGGCATCGAAGCGCACAACCGCAGTAAGGCCGCGCTGCTCTACGACTACCTCGACAGCAGCTCGTTCTACAGCAGCCCGGTGGCCAGGGGCGACCGCTCGCTGATGAACGTGCCGTTCAAGCTGAAGAACGAGGCGCTCGACGACGCCTTCCTGAAAGGTGCGCAGGCACGCAAGCTGATGCAGCTCAAGGGCCACCGTTCGGTGGGGGGCATGCGCGCCTCGATCTACAACGCGATGCCGATGGAGGGCGTGAAGGCGCTTGTCGATTACATGAAGGAATTTGCCTCCCAGCACGCCTAGGCAACACGCTCGCCAGGCGGCTACTGGTTTCCCGGGATGGCGTGGGTGGCGCAGCGTGGCACGCTGCGCCCACCACAGCGGAGGAGCCTGCACATGTTCAACATCCTGGTTCTCAACCAGATCTCTTCCAACGGCCTGAAGCGCCTGCCCGCCGAGCGCTACAAGACCAGCAAAGACGGGGCTACGCCTGATGCCGTGCTGGTGCGCTCGGCCGACATGCACACGCTCGACATCGCCAGCAGCGTGAAAGCCATTGCCCGCGCAGGCGCCGGCACCAACAACATCCCCGTCAAGGCCATGAGCGCGCGCGGTGTGCCGGTGTTCAACGCACCCGGTGCCAACGCCAATGCGGTGAAAGAGCTGGTGCTCGCCGGCATGTTGATTGCAGCGCGCAACGTGGCACCGGCTCTGCGTTTCGTGTCGGCGCTCGACGCCCGCAACCCCGAGATGGAAAAACTGGTCGAAGACGGCAAGAAAAACTTCGCCGGCTTCGAGCTCGCCGGCCGCACGCTCGGCGTCGTGGGCCTGGGCAAGATCGGCTGCCTGGTGGCCGACGCCGCCATCAAGCTCGGCATGAACGTGCTGGGCTACGACCCCGAGATCACGGTCGACGCCGCCTGGAGCCTGCCCGCACAGGTGAGACGCGCCGCCAGCGTGGCCGAGGTGATGAAACACTCCAACTTCATCACCCTGCACGTGCCGCTGGTCGACGCCACGCGCGACCTGGTCAACGCCGACAACCTCAACCTCATGCGCGCCGGCACCGTGCTGCTCAACTTCTCGCGCGAAGGCGTGGTGAATGAAAAGGCGGTGCTGGCCTCGCTCGATGCCAAGCACCTCGGCTGGTATGTGTGCGACTTCCCGAGCGCCGTGATCAACGGCCACGAGAAGGTGGTGGCCTTGCCGCACCTGGGCGCCTCCACCGCCGAGGCCGAAGAGAACTGCGCCATCATGGTCGTCGACCAGCTGATCGACTACCTGGAGCACGGCAACGTGAGCAACGCCGTCAACTTCCCCAACGTGGCCATGGCACGCGAGTCGGCCTACCGGGTGGCCATTGCCAACGCCAACGTGCCCAACATGCTGGGCCAGATTTCCGGTGCCATGGCCAAAGCCGGCCTGAACATCCACAACATGGTCAACAAGTCGCGTGGCGACATGGCCTACACCCTGGTCGACGTAGACAGCCCCGTCAGCGACTCGGTGCTGCAAGGCATTGCCGCGGTCGAGGGTGTGCTGGTGGTGCGCTACCTGCCCGCGTAGCGCAGCGGCCCAAAGCCATCTCTATATATGTAGACCCCGCACACACACCTCTCGAACAAAAGGCCTCGCCGGAAACGGCGGGGCCTTTTCGTTTGGAGGCTGTTTTTGGTGGTTCGTGACGAATGTCTCAGCGGCCTCACCGGTACTGCTTGGCTCACCCAAGCAATTCACGAACAACGCCGCTTAGGGCCTGCAAATCCGCCTTAAGTCGAATGACCCTTGCACCGATATTCCGAGGGAATGGGAAGAGTGGATCTCCGAGAGGGCTGCGTGTGCAGCTATGCCTTGGCCCCCGAACACCCTAGACAACCCCACGTGACAACCACCGTTCCTCGTCAGAGTGCCGCGAATCAAGCCACACCGGCTTGCCTCTTTGCCGTTGACCGGAATCACTGAACCCCGCGAACAAGGAAAAAACGCCATGGCCACCATCATCTCCGTCCTGAGCACCGCGCAAATCGCCGGCTTGTCCACCACGTCGATTGCCGGGCTCACCACGGAAGACTGGGCTGCGTTCAGCACCAACCAGATCATCGCCTTGACCTCGGCGCAGGCCGCGGCCATCTCGACGCTGGGCATCTCGGCGCTCAGCACCGACCACATGGGCGCGTTCCAGACGCAAGACCTGCGGGCCATCACCACCAACGCGATCCGCGCGCTCAACTCCGACCAGCTCGGCGCCTTGGGCAGCTCGCAGATCGAAGCTCTCACCACCGGCCAGGTCGTGGCGCTGACCACCGACCAGCTGTCCACGCTCACGAGCAACGACCTCAACGCCCTGAGCACGGCGCACTTTGCGGTGCTGTCCACCGCCCAGGTCGGCGTGTTGACCACCGACCAGCTGTCCAACCTCGAAACCGCCGACCTGCGTGCCTTCAGCAGCGCCGCCTTGCGCGCACTGAACTCCGACCAACTCGCCGCGCTGAACTCCGATCACATCGGCGCGTTGTCGACCGCGCAGGTGGCCTCGCTCACCACCGCACAAATCAACAGCCTGGGCAGCGATGACCTGAACGCGCTGACCAGCAACCAGGTTGCCGCGCTGACCACGGCCCAGATCGCCGCCATCACCACCAGCCAGATCGCGACGATGG
>JBBRFR010000200.1:0-7433 GCA_038241485.1 Burkholderiales bacterium | reverse complement strand
CCCGACCCCTTGGCCCAGGCCGATTGGTACTCGCGCGCAAAACCCGAGCCAAACCCCTGGTTGCGCGGCGTGATCCAGCGCAGTGCCGATTCGGGCAGCTCATCGACGAAGCGGCTCTTCAGGTTGTAGCGTGTCTGGCCGTGCAACATGCGCGTCTGGCTGAAACTCAGGTACAGGCGCTTGCGTGCACGCGTGATGGCCACGTACATGAGGCGGCGCTCTTCTTCCAGGCCGTCGACATCCGACACGCTGTTTTCGTGCGGGAACAGGCCCTCTTCCAGCCCGCTGATGAACACTGCATCGAACTCCAGGCCCTTGGCCGAGTGCACCGTCATCAGCTGGATGGCGTCTTGCCCAGCCTGCGCCTGGTTGTCGCCGGCTTCAAGCGATGCGTGGGTCAAGAAGGCCGCCAGCGGCGACATGATCTCGCCGGTTTCGGCGTCGGGGGCGACAAGCAATGCCGCTCGCCCTGAGCTTGTCGAAGGGTCGTCGTGCACTCCGCTGGCTTCGACAGGCTCAGCCCGAACGGATGGAAATCCGTGCTCATCCACCGGCAGCGCCACCGCATCTTTGCCAAAACCTTCTTGCGTCACGAACGCCTCGGCCGCGTTGACCAGTTCTTCCAGGTTCTCTAGCCGGTCCTTGCCTTCCTTGTCGGTCTTATAGAAATCGAGCAAGCCCGAGGCGTGCAGCATGTGCTCGATGATCTCGCGCAGGTTGAGGCCGCGTGTGGCGTCACGCATCGCGTCGACCAGCGCGACGAAGCTTTGCAGGTTGTTGCCCCCCTTGCCTGCGACCGCGCTCACGCTCTGGTACAAGCTGCGCCCACTCTGGCGCGCGGCGTCTTGCAGCAGCTCGATGGTGCGGGCACCGATGCCTCGGGTGGGGAAATTCACCACACGCAAAAAGCTGGTGTCGTCACTCGGGTTCTCGACCAAGCGCAGGTACGACAGCGCGTGTTTCACCTCGGCGCGCTCGAAGAAGCGCAGGCCGCCATACACCTTGTAGGGCATGCCAGCGTTGAAGAGCGCGCTTTCGATCACACGGCTTTGTGCGTTGCTGCGGTAGAGCAGCGCGATGTTGCTGCGGGCGACGCCGTCGCGGTGAAGCTGGCGCGCTTCATCCACAAACCACTGCGCTTCTGAAAAATCACTGGTCGCCTCGAACACCCGCACCGGCTCGCCGGGGCCGGCTTCAGTGCTCAGGTTCTTGCCCAGGCGGCGCGTGTTGTGCGCGATCAGCTCGTTGGCCGCATCGAGGATGTTGCCGAACGAGCGGTAGTTGCGCTCCAGCTTGATCACCTGCTCGACATGGAACTCGCGCTCGAAGGCCGTCATGTTGCCGACCTGCGCGCCACGAAAGGCGTAGATGCTCTGGTCGTCGTCGCCCACCGCAAACACCGCTGCGCCATTGGGGCCGGGGGGGCCAAACATCTTCAGCCACGCGTACTGCAGCTTGTTGGTGTCTTGAAACTCGTCAACCAAGATGTGCCGAAAACGCCGCTGGTAATGCTCGCGCAGCGCCTGGTTGTCGCGCATCAGCTCGTAGGTGCGCAGCATCAGCTCGGCAAAGTCGACCACCCCTTCGCGCTGGCACTGCTCTTCATACGCTTGATAGACCTGCACCATCACGCGTGATTGTTCGTCGCGCACGTCGACGTCTTTCGGGCGCAAGCCGCCGTCTTTGCTGGCGGCGATAAACCATGTCACCTGTTTGGGCACGTAACGTTCTTCATCAAGGTTCATCACCTTGATGACCCGCTTGACGGCCGAGAGCTGGTCGCTGGAGTCGAGGATCTGAAAGCCCTGCGGCAGATTGGCCAGCTTCCAGTGCGCGCGCAAAAAACGGTTGCACAGGCCATGGAAAGTACCGACCCACATGCCACGCACCGGAATCGGCAGCATCGCGCCCAAACGGGTGAGCATCTCCTTGGCGGCTTTGTTGGTGAAGGTCACCGCCATCACGCCGCCGGGTGTGAGCTGGCCGTTCTGGATCAGCCAGGCGATGCGGGTCGTGAGCACACGGGTCTTGCCCGAGCCCGCCCCAGCGAGGATGAGCGCTGGCCGCGGCGGCAAGGTGACGGCCGCGAGCTGCTCGGGGTTGAGGTTGGCCAGAAGGCCGGAGGCGGCCGGTGGCGAGGCTTCGAAATGATCCTGAGACTGCATCGGGGCATTTTAGGGATCGACCAGCGCCTGCCTGCGTAGAATGCGCCACCGGGCCCAAATTTTGGCGCCCGGTTTTTTGTTTCTGCACCGCCCTGGCTGGCGGCCCTCGCAGAACAGCCGGGTCACCAAGTCAAGCGCTCGCAGCCATTGGGCCGCGCACTGCATCAACGCGCCGTTTTTTTCTGTGACTCATCACAAGGAGCGTTTGACCATGGAAATTTTCGACTACGACAACGTCTTGCTGCTGCCACGCAAATGCCGCGTTGAAAGCCGCTCTGAATGTGACGCTTCGACACCGTTCGGGCCACGCAGCTTCAAGCTGCCGGTGGTGCCCGCCAACATGAAAACGGTGGTCGACGAGCCCATCAGCGAATGGCTCGCGGCCAACGGTTACTTCTACGTGATGCACCGTTTCGACATCGACAACGTGGCTTACGCCAAACGCATGCGCGACAAGGGCCTCTACGTGTCGATCAGCTCAGGCGTGAAGCCCGATGACTACGAGGTGATCGACCGCCTGGCCGCCGAAGGCGTGGGCGCCGACTACATCACCATCGATATCGCGCACGGCCACGCAGAGAGCGTGCGCAAGACCATCGAGCGCATCAAGCAGAGGCTGCCCAATACCTTTGTGATTGCCGGCAACGTGGCCACACCCGAGGCGGTGATCGACCTGGAAAACTGGGGCGCCGACGCCACCAAGGTGGGTGTGGGCCCAGGCAAGGTGTGCATCACCAAGCTCAAGACCGGCTTTGGCACCGGCGGCTGGCAGCTCAGCGCGCTGAAGTGGTGTGCGCGTGTGGCCACCAAGCCCATCATTGCCGACGGCGGCATTCGCGACCACGGCGATATTGCCAAGAGCGTGCGCTTCGGTGCGGCCATGGTGATGATCGGCTCGCTGTTCGCGGGGCACGAAGAGTCGCCAGGCAAGACGGTCGAGGTCGACGGCAAGCTCTTCAAGGAGTACTACGGCTCGGCCAGCGACTTCAACAAGGGTGAGTACAAACACGTCGAAGGCAAGCGCATCCTGGAGCCCATCAAGGGCCGGCTGGCCGACACGCTGCGCGAGATGCGCGAAGACGTGCAAAGCTCGATCAGCTACGCCGGTGGCACCAAGCTCGCCGACATCCGCAAGGTCAACTACGTGATCCTGGGTGGCGACAACGCGGGTGAGCACCTGCTGATGTAGGGCGGTGCGTGGCGAATGCAGGTTCGCGCCCGCCCCACCCGTTCGGGGGGAGGGTAAGCAGCCCAGCGCAAGGGGTGGCTAACACAGCCCGAACGGTGGTGTTTTACAGCGCCACGGGGCCCTGGATCTGCGCTTTGCCCGCCTCGCGCGCCTGCTGCTGGCGCACCCGGTCGATGTACTGCTCGCTGCGGGTGAGCTGCTCGGCCATGATGGCGTTGTTCTGGCCCATCACGTCAATCGCCTTGACGCGAAAGGTGTCCATCGCGTCCATCGCCTTGAAGGTCTGGTCGAACATCTCCTTGATCTTGTCGATGCCGATCATCGGGTTGCTCGCAAACTGCGCGGTGGCGTCGACGTGGGCGTTGAGCTGCTTGCCGGTTTCGGTGATCAGGCTGCCGATGGTGGCGTTGACCCCTTGCAGCATCTCCATCACCTGGATCTGGTTGCCGGTGGCGCGCGCCACGGTTTGCGCCACGGCCAGCGCGCTCATGCCGGTGGTGGCCACGCGGCTGCAGCCATTCATCATTTCGCGGCCGGTTTTCTTGAGCACATCGAGCGCGAGGTAGCCGTTCACGCACACCGCTTGCTGGGTCAAGATGTCGGCCAGGTTTTGCCGCGCGTAAAACAGCACCTCTTGCTGCAAGGCGGTGGCGCGCTGCGGGTCGGAGGCTTGCAGCGCAGTCACCCGCTCGGCCAGGCGGGCGTCGAGCGTGGTGGCGAAGTGGGCGGCGGCGGCGAGCTGCTGCATGGCCTCCCAGAGCTTGGCGCGGGTGGCCTCGATGTCGACGATGTCTTTTTGCACATCGTCGCGCGCGGCGTAGAGCTGGCTCATCGACTTTTGCAACTGCGAGCCCGCGCTTTCGAACTTGCGAAAGTAAGCCTTGAGCTTGTTGCCGAAGGGGATGATGCCGAGGAGCTTGTTGGGCGCCAGCAGGTCACCCTCATTGCCGGGGTTCAGCTTGTCGAGGTGGCCGCGAATGTCACCAATCGCCTTATAGGCGGCGGTGTCTTCGGCGCCGACGAAGTTGCGCTGCAAAAAGCGGCCCTGCATCAAGCCGGCGGCGTTGGAGATTTCTTCGCGGCCGAGCGCAAAGGCGCTGTCGAGCTTGTTCTTGAAGGCGGTGCTGTGCACGTCTTCGGTCATCAGCGCGTCGATGAAGCGGGCCACTTGGTCGTCCACCGCAGTGGCGGTGGCCTGCTTCAGGGGCACGGCCGTGCGCGTGGCTTCGGCCGGCACCGGGGTGATGACCTCTGGCGGCGTGAGCTGGAAGTTGGGCGTGAGGGGAGTGGCGACGGTCGGGGTGTCGTCAAAGTTTGGCATCGGGGGCCTCCGTGGGAGATGGGGTATCGGGTGCATGCAACAGCGTAGGTTGACCGAACTTGTCGTGCAAGAAGCGCGAGTGCACAAGGAAGGCGTGCGCGTCTTGCCCGGCCAGGTCGTCGGCGAGTTGTTTGACCTTGCCTTCGAGCTCGATCAGCGTGTCGCGAAAAATCTCTTGCGCCGTTTGGCCGTCGTGCAGCACTCGGCTGCTGGCGTATTGGGCAGGAATCGAGAGGTAGGCCTTGAGCGCGTCGGGCAGGTAGGAGATGGCGATGTGCCTGGCGTGAAAACCTTCTTGCAGCGACAGCGCACCCTTGCTGCGCTCCCATTGGGCGAGCAGGCTCTCGAGTGACTTACACAGCTCCAGCGCCTTGGCTTGCAAGCTGGCGGGCAGGCGGTTTTCGGGGTTGTACTCGACCAGCCCGCGCACGCCGGTGAGGGCGCGGCCCATGGCTTCTCTGGTGTCGCCCTCGTCGGTGAATTCGAGGGCGTCTTCCCACATCGGGCCGGCGAGCTTGGGGAAGCCGAACCACAGGCCGCCGGCTATGAAACCGGCTGCGTAGCCGAAGGCTGCGAGCGGCAGGCCGGCGATGCCGATGAAGTTCAGCGCCTTCAGGAATAACACGGCGGTGGCCAGGCCCAGCCCGCACCAGTTGGCGGGGCTGAGCAGGATGCGGAGCAGTTTGTCGATCATTGGTAGGCGCGAATGTCCTTGAACACGGCATACAACGGCGTCTTGCGCGCATCAAATACCTTGCCCCCCGTCGTCTGCACCAGCGCCTTGAGATCAGTCTCCTTGGCCTCGCCAAACAGGACCATGAACACCGGAATGCCGCGCACGTCTTCAGGCAAAGCCGCATACGCCTGCTGAAACTGCTGCAAGTCGCGCCCCTTGGTGTTTTCACCATCGGTGAACGCCACCACCGAGTACTGGTAGCTCGGGTTCTTGGTCTTTTGCTCCAGCATGTGGCGCAAGGCCGCGAGCACGCTGTCGTACAGGGCCGTGCCACCCGTCATGCGCAGGCCATCGGCATAAGCGCGCACATCGGCCAACACCGCCTGCTTGGCCGCCGAGTCTTCCTTGATCTGCACCCCACGCGCCTGGGTGCGGCCCGCCGGCAGCTCGAAGTAGGTCATGCGCCAAGGTTGGTCAGAAAACGGCAGCATCCACACCCGTTCACGGTCAGTGAGCTTGGCCAGGCGGCCGGTGAGCGAGCTGTCGCCGCCCGCCACATAGTGCAGCGCCTGAATCAGCTGCCCGCGCCGGCCGTTGCCTTCCATGCTCCCGCTGGTGTCGAGCACAAAGGTGCTGGCGATCGGGCGGCGAAACTCGTTGAGGTACGCGTCGATCAGCCCATCGGCCAACTGACGGTCGGGCGAAAACGGCAGCTCGACGCGCATGCCTTCTTTGGGGAACAAGTCACCCACCGTGGCCATCACTTCGCTGTTGATCGGGCGGCGCAGGGTCTGACGGGCCAGCCACTGCTGCGCGTCGGCGCCCTTCAGGTAGGCCACGACCTTTTGATAGTCAGCACGCCGTTCATCCTTCAACAGCATGAAAGGGTAGTCGGCGGTGGCCACGCCCTCGTGCGGGTACACCAGCACCAGCTTTTCACGCAGCTTGCCGCCGTTGTTGAGCGAGAGCAACCAGCTTTCGTAGTTGATGAAGCTGTTGACTTGGCCCGGCCGCGAGCCCTGCTGTTCGATGAACTTCTCAGCCAGGTAGGTGGAGTTGTCGCCCACCAGCTTGTAGCCCTTCAAGAAGCCGGCAATGGCGCCGCGGTCCACGTCGGCTGCCGTCAATGCTTCGGACTTGTTGTTGGCCGCCGCCACCACCCCCATCAGCGCCATGAAACCCTGGTTCGAGGTGGCGGGGTTGGACAGCGCGTACACGAGCTTGCCTTGCGACGCAGCCTGGGTGATCTCTTTCCAGCTCACCTTGGCGGCCACGACGGGATCGTCCCAGCCCAGGCGTTTGGCCGTGGTCTGGCTCACACCCACGGTGATGGGCGACAGCATGATCTTGTCTTGCAGCTTCACGCGGCTCTGGCCGGTGGGGTCGCTCAGCAAGTACTTGGCGTTGGCAAACCAGGCGGCGTGGGCAGGCGTTGTGCCGCTGGCCACCGCCTCGGTGCTCTCCATCGTGCCGCCGAAGGTGAAGCGCAGTTTCACGCCGGTGGCCTTTTCGACCATGGCTTCCAAGGGTTGTGCGTCTTTCAGGTCACTGGTGGCGAGCACCGAAAACACCGGCGCGTCTGGCGCTTGCGGTGCATCGGCTTCCTTCTTGCCGCAAGCGGCCAACAGCACGGCCAACCAGATGACCAACCCATGCAGAACAAGCTTCATTGCGCCATCTCCTTGGTCACCACCTCGATCATCTCGGCCATCAGGTCAAACGACGGTGGGTCGATCACCTGGGTGATGCGCTCTTCCACCGCCAAGCCCGTGGGCTTGATGGCCTGCATGAAGACACCGGTGTCGGCCACCCGGAAGCCATATGACACTGCGATGCGCTGCAGCTCGGCGTTGCGCGCCAGCAGGTCGGCCAAGGCCTTGGCCCGCTCGCTCGCCGCGATGAACACCACCTTGTTGACGATGGTCGGCTGCGGGTAGAGCAGCACCATGTCAGCACCCACGCCTTTCTTCTCTAGCGCGTAGTTGACGAGCTGGTTTTCGTAGATAAAAGCCATGGGCGTCTTGCCAATGCCGATGGCCACGTAGTCGTCGAAGTTGCCGTTGACGTAGTTCTCTTGGTACC